>JBDHAF010000004.1:0-63101 GCA_039588255.1 Gemmatimonadota bacterium
TACCTCGGCTTGCCGCGCATTGACCTCAACTCTTCGAACCGCCGGATACGGACCCGTACGTCCGGTGGTGTGGGAGGGGAGTAGCCGGGATCCCCGGCTACCCCCTATCCCGATTTATGGGCTTATGCTGCTCGCCAGAATCCCATCAGGGCCTTGCCCTGGGGGCATTCCCGCAGTTTTTCGAACGCACGCTCGCGAATCTGGCGGATACGTTCGCGTGTGACGCCCATCAAGGCGCCGATCTTCTCGAGGGTCATTCCCTCAGACCCTTCTTCGAGTCCGTAGTAGAGATAGAGGATCTTGCGCTCTCTCGGTGTGAGGTACGTCTCGAAGATGCGGTCGATGAACTCCCGCATGAGGCGGCCATCGGTTCCCTCTTCGATCTCGTAGCCATCTTGTCCGGCAAACCGCTCGCCGAACGTGGCGGCGTCTTTATCGGATCGGTCGATGGGTGCATCGAGCGACAACTCCGCCGCCGTCATTCTCCGGGCGTTACGGACGTTTCCTACAGAGTCGTCGAGCGCCTTGGCGACTTCGTTGTCGGTAGGCTCCCGTCCCAGCTCTTGCGCCAGATATGTCTGCGCTCTGACCATTCGAATCAGCTGGCTGTTCTGATTCAGGGGGATGCGAACACTCCGCGTCTGCTCGGCAAGAGCCTTCAGTACGGCCTGCCGCACCCACCACACTGCGTAGGAGATGAACTTCACTCCCTGGTCTGGATCGAACTTCTTCACGGCACGAAGCAGGCCCTCGTTCCCAATGGCAACAAGCTCAGAGAGATCCAGTCCGTGCCCCTGATATTTCTTCACATAGGAGATCACGAATCGAAGATTGGCCGTCACCAGACGCTCGGCGGCAGTGCGGTCGCCCTTCTGGGCGAGCCGCGCGAGACGGCGCTCTTCGTTGCGATCTTTGATGAGGGGGATTCTCTGGATGTCCTGCAGGTACTGATCGAATGCGCCGGATACGCCGGCCCGGAAGAAGGCTCTACTTTTGCTCGATTTGAGCTGGGCCATATCTGCTCCCGTTGAAGGGCTTCGCTTTTTATTTGGGAAAGGAATCAGCGATTCCCACGTCTGGCCATCCTTGAGCGGCGCGCAATTTAAAAAACGCCGTCCGGACCGTCAAGAAAATATGTTTTATCCACACCACAACTCTTTATGGCTAAAGGAGTTCTGGATTTTATCCACTTGAAATCCCGCGCAGTTTGGCCAAAACGACGCGACAGGCGTCATAAGTTGTTGTGGCACTAGGGCTTGTGGAAATGTTGATTGTGAAGACGTTGTCACAACTGGTTCGGATCGTTCCAGTCAGCGACTCTGAGTCAAGGCGGAGTGAATGACCGAGTCGGCCACTGCGTGGGTCCAATCCCCGTCTCCCGTTCGAGCGGTTTCACCGAGGCGCGCCAGCAGGGTGAAGCGGATTTCGCCATCCCGGGCTTTCTTGTCGCGGTGCATTGCCTCGAGAAGGGGTTCCGCGGGGGAGTCCCGCGGAACGGCCACAGGGAGACCGAACCGCTCGAGAGTTGCCCGCAAGTCGCCTCCGGCGGCGGTGTCCGTCACGCCGAGCCGGGCTCCCAGCTCCGTCTCGACGGCCATCCCGATCGCCACGGCTTGGCCGTGCAGCAGGCGGTAGCCGCTGGTTACCTCCACCGCGTGGCCCACCGTGTGACCGAAATTCAGCACGGCGCGCTTGGCCGCTTCACGCTCGTCCTGGCTGACAACGGCCGCCTTGATCTCGACACTCCGTTTCACCAGCGCGACGATGGCGTCGGGATCCCGAGCGATGATCTGCGGGTGCTGTGCATCGGTCCGTGACAAATACGCCGAGTCGGCGATGGCGCCGTGCTTGATTGCCTCCGCCATGCCGGCCGTGAATTCCTCGTGGGGCAGCGTCTCCAGTGTGCGGACATCGGCCACGACGAGCTTCGGTTGGTGGAACGCGCCCACGAAGTTCTTCCCGGCTCGCGTGTCCACCCCGGTCTTTCCTCCGATCGAACTATCGATCATGGAGAGCAGCGTCGTGGGAATCTGGACGTAGGGGATACCCCGCATGTATGTCGCTGCTACGAATCCCGCCACATCACCGACCACGCCGCCACCGACCGCAAGCACGGCACCGTCACGGCCAACGCCGGCGTCCAGCATTTGATCCGTGAGCGTGCTCCACGTCTTTCGTGTCTTGTGCCGCTCGCCATTCGGGAACGTCAAAAGGTGGGTCGGAGTCGTTTCACACAGTCGCCGGGCCAACTCATCCGCGTAGAGTGGTGCGACTTCGGAATCGCTGATCACGACGTAGGTCGATGCAGGACAGGTGCGCGGAAGGATGTCCGAAAGCTCATCCAGCAACCCGTCGCCGAGGTGGATGTCGTAAGAAGCCGCTCCCAGCGCAACGGGAATCGTGGTGGCGGCTATAGCGTCACCTCACCGGTGATGATAGTTACGGCCCGTCCGCCGACGCGCACCTCGGTGATCTCTCCTCCGTGACCCACGGCGATCTCGGCGTGAATGCGGCTCGGCCGGTCGATCTCGAGTCCCTGTTCCACCACCACGGTTCCCACGCCGTCATGGGGCGACACGATGCCGTGCCACACGAGGTACGACGCCAACGCACCGGCTGCACTCCCGGTGGCGGGGTCCTCGGGGACGCCGAGGCCGGGCGCGAACATGCGGCAATGCACTGTGGCATCGGGATCCACCGTATCGAGGGAGTAGCACATCGCGCAATCGGTGCCGAACTCGCGAAGGAATGCGGTGAGGCTTCCTCCCATTCCCCCCGACGGGAGACCCTGTAATGTCTCGAGGGACCCGATCGGGACCATGAGTTGAGGGAGCGCGGTCGCGACGACCTGGGCCGTTGGCTGTTCTTCCACGGTCGTGCCGCTCCCACCGAGCGCCGTCCCCAACCGCTCGCGGTCGGCCACCAGGGCGCCAAAGTCCGGCAGCGGCTGGGTCATTGCAACCTCCGTCGGTGCTCCGCTCTCGAGGTGGATGTCCACCGGAAGGATCCCGGCGCCGGTCTCCTGCGTGAGCCGCACCGTGCCGTTCTGCGGGACGTCCAGGGCTCCCAATTCTGCAAGCAACCACCAGGTCCCGATGGTCGGATGGCCGGCGAGAGGAATCTCCGCGGCTGGTGTGAAGAACCGCACCCGCTTCGTCGCCTTGTCGGAGTCGAACACGAACGCCGTTTCCGAGAGATTCATTTCCCGGGCGATCGCCTGCATGGTGGTGTCGGTAAACCCCGCAGCCTCAGGGAAGACCGCCAACGGGTTGCCTGCCAGCGGTGTGTCGGTGAACACATCGAGTTGGTGGAACGTGTGCTTGGACATTACCAGGTCCTGTCGCCGACGCCGGCTCGATGGTTGGCGAGCCGGGCCAGCGTGAACAGTACGTCGGAGAGGCGGTTGAGATACACGAGGACGACGGGTGGCACCTGTTGCTCCCGTGCCAAGGCGACGACGCGGCGTTCGGCACGGCGGCAGACCGTTCGAGCTTGATGGAACGCGGCGGCCTTGGGCGTGCCGCCGGGGAGGACGAACGCCTGCAGCGGATCGAGTTCCCGGTCGGCCGTGTCGATCGTGTTTTCCAGTTCATTTATACGGTCGTCGGAGAGCTCGGCTTTGCCAATGGTCTTGGCGACCTTGGCCGGGTCGGGCGTCGCCAACTGTCCCCCAATGGAAAAGAGGTCCCGCTGGATCGCCTCCAACAAGGGGGCCTCGAAGTCCAGCGGCTCGAGGGCCGCCGCCGCCCCGATGGCTGCGTTCAGCTCGTCGACCTCGCCGTACGCCGTGACCCGCACGTCGTCCTTCGCTACTCGCCCGGCTCCGAAGAGGCCAGTCTCGCCCGTGTCACCCGTTTTGGTGTATATGGACATGCGAAGAAGGTACCGCGGGCTCCGGCTTGCCGCACCAGGGGCATTGACATAGCCTCGGAAGTTATTAAAAATGAATAGGTTAGAAGACAGGCGCGTCCCCGTCACCGCGCCGAGCGTAAGCCCCCTCCAGCCGCGCCACGGGGGCCTTTTTTGTCAGCCCATTGTATCCCGGGGGTAGCATCAAGCGTCTTTGGATGGTCTCCGCGTTGATCGTGGCGGCTTCTGCCCCGCTCGGTGCCCAATCGGGCGACCGGCGGCTGCCGGTCCGCAATCTGGACATCGAGGGCAACCGTGCGATCGACGACTTCACCCTCCGTGCCTCGATTTCGACCACCGAGGCGGCGTGGTTGGCGAGGCAATGGTACACTCGCTGGGTTGGATGGGGGCATCGTCCGTTGTTCGACGAAACGGAGTTCCGGCGTGACGTGCTGCGCATGTGGTTGCTCTACAGGCATAGCGGGTACATCGATGCTCGCGTCGACACGGTGGTCACGCGTGGGTCGGACCACGTCGACATCCGGGTCCTCATCACCGAGGGTGAGCCGGTGCGGGTATCGTCGCTCACGATCACGGGCACGGAAGGAATCGTTCCGGCTTCCCAGCTGATTCGCGACCTCCCCCTCCAGGAGGGAGATCCCTTCGATCAGGCGCGGCTCATCGTGTCCACCGACTCGATCCAGGGGGCCCTGCGCAACCGGGGGTATCCGTTCCCGGTGGTGTACCGGGGCTTCTCTGTCCAGTATGCCGAGCGGACGGCCGAGGTGGAGTTCGTGGTCGATCCGGGGCCGGCCGCCCGCATCGACTCCATCGAGGTGATCGGTCCCCCGGACCTCGACGAATCGCTGGTTCGCAAGACGTTGCGCATCCAACCGGGGCAGCCGTTCAACCAGTCCGCCTTGTACCAGAGCCAGCAAGAGCTCTACCGGCTGGGGGTGTTCGACTTTGTGGATGTGAGGCTGGCCGATTCGATCCCGGGGGGTCCGGACGATTCCCTGGTCACGGTGTTGGCGCAGGTCTCCCGGGGCCGGTTGCACAGCATTCGGACCGGCGCCGGCTATGGGACGAACGATTGTTTTCGTACGTTGACGTCGTGGACCGGTCGGAACTTCCTCGGTGGCGGACGGAGCCTCGCGATTACGGCGGGGTTTTCCAAGATCGGGACCGGCGATCCCTTTGACGCGGGCTTCGAGGAGAACATCTGCCGATCGCTCAAGCCCGACGCCGGGACCGAACGCCTCGACCTCAACTACAACCTCTCGGCGTCGCTGCGCTTTCCAACGGTGTTTTCGCCGCGGCGAAGTGCCACCGTGACCGTGTCCGCGGAGCGGTTTAGCGAATTCCAGGCCTACATTCGACAGGCGATAGGGTTCAGTGTTGCGGTTACGCAGCAGACCAAGTGGAATATTCCAATCACCCTGTCCTATTCCTTATCATATGGGAGCACCAAGGCGGACGATGCCGTGTTTTGCTCGACCCTCAACGTCTGCCGCGAGGAGGATGCGGCCATATTCCGGGAGGATCGAGTCAAGGCCACGGCCGGTTTTCTTCTGGTCCGCGACCGAACCAATTCGCCCATCAATCCCACCCGGGGGACCGTCCTCACGCTGGAGGCACGGGTCGCCGCGGATGAGATTGGCTCGGACCCCGAAATCGAGTTCGCCAAGGGCTTGGCCGAGTTTTCGTCGTATCATCCCGTGGGGCGCCAGACGGTGTTCGCGTGGCGCCTCAGGTGGGGTTCCATTCGCTCCCCCGACCTCCAGTTCGAGCAACAGGACGTGCGGTTCATCCCCACGGAGGAGCGCTTTTACGGTGGTGGGCCGACGAGCGTTCGGGGCTTCCGTCAGAACGAGCTTGGTCCTGTGGTGTACGTCGAAGAGACCACGTGGGCAGTGGACACTCTCGGTCAGCGGATCGACACGCTCCCGCTGGCGGTGGATACCCTCGTGTCACCCACCGGGGGCAATGCGGCGTTCATTGCGAATGCCGAGCTGCGCTTCCCGCTGTCGCGCAGCGGCCGCCTGGCGGGCGTCGTGTTCGTGGACTTGGGACGGGTGCGGGACCGTCCCAGCACGACGGACGACCCGGGGTTTCGGGTGACTCCCGGCGCGGGTTTGCGGGTGTTCACGCCCCTGGGACCCGTTCGCCTCGATGTGGCGTACAATCCTCATGGAGCGGAAGAAGGACAGTTGCTGATTCGAGAGTGCGACCTCTCCCGAAACACGCGGGCCTGTGAGACGGCCGACCCCCCTTACGATAACTTCGCGCCGCCCCCGGGGAACGGTCCCTTTGGGCTTGGAGGGCTGTGGTCTTTTTTCCGAGATGTGCGGATGAACTTCTCCATCGGGCAGGCGTTCTAGTGATCGTTCGGACTGGTGCTGCCGCTTGGCTGCTGATGGCTTCACTGGCGGGTACCGCCCTCGGGGCGGTGGGGGCCGGGCTGTGGACGGACGAGGGCCGTGACGTCCTGACGCGATACGGCGTCTCGGTGCTGAACCAGGTGGTTTATGGAACGGCGGAGGTGGGCGAGGTGGCGGGAACGCTCACCGACGGCATCGAAGCACGCGATGTCGTGATCCGGGGAGAGGATGGGACATTGCTTGCCTACCTGCCGGAAGTCGTATTGCAGTACCGGATGCTCGATCTCCTGAGCGCGAAGATCGCCCTCGGTAGGGTGGTGTTGCACGAACCTCATATCAACGTCGTGAAGCTGCCGAACGGGCGCCTCAACTTCGAGGAAGTGCTGGGTTTGGGAGGCTCGGGTGGCGGAGGCCGGAAACCCTTGGTGGCGTTTCGCGGTGCCGAGATCCACAACGCGACGGTCACCATCCGGACGCCCACCGACGAGCCGACCGACGATCCCTCCGAGACCGAGATGGGGCCGAACGGGTTGATGCGGATTCGGCGTGTGGACAACCTCAACGCCGCCGTGTCTTATGCCCGCGTGTCCTCTCCGTTCCAAGGAGAGAACGCACTCCTGTTCGATATCGACGATTTGTCGGCCCGGTTCTCCGATCCGGCCATGGACATTCGATCGTTGACCGGTCGCCTCGAGATCGACGGCGATTCCATTGCCCTCGACCTGTCGCGGCTCGTGTTCCCGGAGACGGAGACGACACTCGAGGGCGCCCTCACCTGGCCGGAGGGACCGCTGCAGCTGGCGCTTGAGCTGGACGCCTATCGCTTGGCAGCCAACGACGCTCGGCCCTTCGTGGATGGGCTGCCCTGGGGATTGCAGGGCAGCGGGCGGCTCTCGATCCACTCGCTCAATCCGGACCGCATTCGGGTTCGCATCTCGCCACTGCAACTCGCCGGCCCCGGCGGCGGCGGTGCTGTCGGCGGTCGGTTCGGCATCGTCGTGGACAAGGGAATAGGGTGGACGTTGGAGGACACCGAGCTGTCGTTCGACTCGCTGGCCCTGGACTACCTGCGCCCCATGGTGGATACGATTCCCTTCTTTGGGAGAGTGTCCGGGGAGCTGGTGGCCGCCGGTCCCCGAGACTCGCTGGATACCAGGCTCAGCGTGTGGTTCCGGGACAGCCTCGTCGAAGGTCTCCCGCAGACCCACGTCCGTGGTGCGGGCATCCTCGATCTGGATGGCGGCATTCGGTTCTCCGATTTCCGGATCGATTCGTCGGACGTGGGCCTGTCGACGGTACACCGCCTCCTTCCCTCCGTTGGCCTCCGCGGAGACCTGGCGCTGCGCGGGTCGCTGGATGGGCCGTGGCGCGACGTCACGTTCGCAGGCGCAATGCAGCACCGGGACGGCGGCCTCCCTGAAAGCATTGCCCGTGGGTTCGCGCGCCTCGACAGCAGGACGGACACGGTGGGGGTTTGGGCCGACCTGGTGCTCGATTCTCTGAACTTTGCCGGCATCCACCGGTCCTATCCCAGTGTCCCGCAGCGGGGCGTCTTCGGCGGCGAACTGCGGCTGAGCGGATACGCCGATTCTCTGGCGTTCCACACGACGCTGGGAGGCATCCCCGGGCGTGCCGAGCTGTCCGGCGCGCTCACGCTGCTGCCGGGCACGAGGGCCGTGCACGATCTGAGTGCGGTGTTCAGTGGACTCGACGTTCAGGCGCTGGATCCGTCCTCGCCGCCCACGGAGCTCCACGGGAGAGTGACCGGCGCCGTTGCAGCGTACGACACCGCCGGGGTTCTCGGGGAGCTGGCCTTTGCGTTCGATACGTCGTTCGTCGTGACGTCGCCGCTGGACAGCGTGTCGGGGGTCGTGCGGTTTGCCGACAGCACGATGTTCATGGACAATGTGGAGGTCTGGGGTCCGTCGCTGTACGCCGTTGCCGAAGGCGGCCTCGGCCTGACTCCATCGAGGTCCGACACGCTACGGGTCGGCCTCGCAGTGGATTCCCTCGGCGTCATCGAGCCGCTGGTGAGAGACCGATTTGGCTCGTTGAACCGCGACAGCCTGCTGGCAGGTGTCACCGGAGTGGCTCGAGCGGACATCACCGTCATCGGCTCCACGCGGAGGTTCGATGCCGCGGTGGAGATCGACGTGCCGTTCGCGTCGTCGCGTCTAGCGACGCTCGAAGGGCTCGATCTTCGAGTGCAATGGCCTACGGCGTTCGACGGTCGGATGTCGTTCGATGGGACGCTGGACTCGGCGGCGGTTGGTCGCTTCCATTATTCGGACCTCGAGTTGAACCTCGACGGACGTCGCAATGCCGCCTCGTGGTCGGCTCGCGCCCGTCTCGGCGAGGACGGCTCATGGGTTGCGCGCGGTGCCACTCGTGTCGACTCGGGCGTGACGACGATTCCCATCGAATTCATGGGCTTTCTCTTGCCGACCCATCGGTGGTTCCTCGATTCCGGGGCGGTCGTCACGATACGGGAGACGGGGTACGACTTCGACAGCGTCTCGTTCGCCAGCGAGAGCGGCGGAGCCGGGTTGGCGATTCAGGGGCGGATCCCGCGGGGCGGTTCCCCCGGTAGTCTGACCGGCGCTTTGGTGGGTGTTCCCCTCACGGACGCGTGGGGACTCGCTCAGCTCGACCCGACCAGTGTGGGCGGTCGTGTTTCAGGGTCCATCGGCCTGTCCGGCACGGCGACGGATCCGCTGTGGCGAGTATCGTTCCAGTGGAACGACGGCCGTCTCGGCTCTATTCCCATCCCGATGACGCTCGAGGCTTCGGCCGACTATGAGAACGGCCGTCTTACCGGCGACGGCGCGGGTTGGCGCCTAGGAGAGCGGGTGTTGTCCCTCGACTTCGATCTTCCGGTCGACCTCGCGCTGGAGGGAGCAGACCAACGGCAGCTCCCCGGAGAGCTCGCAATCAACGCCACGGGGGACGACATCGACTTGTCGGTCGTCGGGCTGCTGACACCGACCATCACGGGAGCGGGAGGACAGCTCGACTTGGACGTGGGGATCACCGGTTCCTGGCAACAGCCCCAGCTGCGCGGCAACGCTTCGATTGCCGCGGGTGGGGCGAGCTTCTCGTCGCTGGGCGTGACCTACGGCGACGTCGAGGCCGAGCTGGCGCTCTCCGGAGACACTATTCTCATCGACAGATTGACCATCGAAAGCGGTGAAGGGCGCGCGGAATTTGCCGGGTTCGTGCGGCTCGAGGAGCTTACCCGACCGATTCTCGATGTTCGCGTCGCCGCGAGCGAATTCCACCTGATCGACGTCCCCCAAGTTCTGGGATTGACGACGTCGGGTGGGTTCGCGCTGCGGGGACCCTTGTATGGGGTGACACTCACAGGTCAGGGTACGGTCACGGAAGGTGATTTGTACTTCGCCGATCTCATTGAGAAGCAGATCATCAATCTGGAGGACACGCTGTACGCCGCGTTGGTCGACGTCGACTTCATTCGGGAGCAAGGGCTCTCCACCAACATCGAAAACCGGCTCCTCGACAGCCTGCGAATCGACAGCCTCTCAGTGGAGATGGGGTCGAACGTGCGGTTGCTGTCCGGAGAGGCCGACATTCAACTCACGGGCCAGCTCTTGGTGGGCAAGGTCGCGGACCGCTATCGGGTTGACGGAACCCTCACCACGCCGCGGGGGACCTATCAGTTGCCGCTGGGGCGGGGGATGGGTGTGGCTGAGTTTGTCGTACGGGAGTTCGACGTGACTGGAGGGCAACTGCAATATTTCGGGACGCCGGACCTCAACGCGGATGTGGACATCGACGGCCGGTACGTCGTGCGCACGACCAAGGGAGAGGTTTTCAACGTGTTCGTCAACGTTGGCGGCACGCTGTACGCACCGGTCATCACCCTCTCCAGCGACGTGCAACCCGAGCTCCCGGAAGATGAGATCATCTCGTACCTGCTGTTCAACGCGCCGAGCATGGAAGCGTTGGGTGGAGACGAGCTGCGTTACGTCCGCTCGCTGGCGTTGGGAGCCTTTTCGAGCCAAGTAGTGACGCCGTTGGTTTCGGGCCTCGGCTTGCCGTTGGATTACTTCCGTATCCGGCCGCCGACCATGGGGCTGTCAGGGACGGAGATCGCGTTGGGGTGGCAGCTGAGCGAGAAGACCTTCGTTACATTGAGTCCACGTATTTGCCAGCAGCAACAACGTGGGCTGACGAGCAATTTCGCCGCCAGCCTGGAATATCGGTTCAGCCCCAATTGGCACTTTGCGGCGAGCAGTGATCCGGTAAACGCCTGTACGTTCACGGGGGCTGCCTCACATGTGAACAGGTCACAGTTTGGGTTGGACCTGTTCTGGGAAAAGCGCTACTAGTGCGTCGAATACTCCTGATAACGAATCCTGCCGCCGCTCGCACCCGAAAGGACGTAACGGGCGCCGTCGTATCCGTGTTGGAACGAGAAGGCTGCCGCGTAGAGGTGGTGGAAACAGCCGGGCACGGCGACGCGGCGCTCGTCGCACGGGCAGGAGCGGAAGACGGGGTGGACGCGGTCGCGGTGTATGGCGGCGACGGTACGGTCATGCAGGCGGTGGCGGGGATCATTGACCACGACATTCCGGTCGGTCTCATCCCCGGAGGAACGGGGAACCTGTTGGCGGGCAACCTGCGGCTGCCCCGGCAACCGGAGAAAGCCGCACAGGTAATCGCTCGGGGCCGCCCCCGGGCGATCGATCTCGGGCGTCTCGACAACATGGACGGTTCGCAATACTTCTCGGTCGCGTGTGGATCGGGTTTCGACGCGGAACTGATGACCTACACTTCAGGAGCCGCCAAACGCCGTTGGGGTTTCGCAGCCTACGTGGTACGGGGTTTCCTCCTGGCTCGCAGGGCGAGTCCGGTTCCCTATCGGGTCACCGTGGACGGCGAGGTCTTCGAAGTCGATGCGACCTCCATCATGGTAGCCAACTGCCGGCAATTCATCCCCCCGATCCTCAGCCTGGCTCCGGGCATTGCCATCGACGACGGCCAATTGGATGTGGTGGTGCTGAAGGCCAAGGGGGTAATACAGTCGGCCGGGGTCATGTGGAAGATGTTCACCGGGACGGTCGACGGCGTCGCCGTCCGACGCTTCCGCGGTCGGGAGGTGAAGGTCGAGGCCCATCCCAAGCGCCTCGTTCAGCTCGACGGGGAGGTCGGAGGAGAGACCCCGTTCACGGCCACCCTGTTGGACGGGGGACTGTCGGTGTTGGTCCCGGCCGAATGACGCTAACTTAATGCTCCACACCCTCGGCTGGAGTGCATGGAGCAATCCGTACTGCTGATCGACGACGACCCGGCGATTCTCCGGGCGGTTGGCACGTTTCTCGAGCGGTCGGGATACGAGGTCTTCCGCGAGGCGACCGGTGAGGCCGCCCTCGATCGATACGAGCAGCATACGCCGGAGGTCGTGCTTCTCGATCTAGGCCTTCCGGGTATGTCCGGATTTCAAGTCCTGGAACGGTTGAGGGATCACGACGCCGCCGTCATCGTGTTGACGGGGCACAGCGACGTGCAGACTGCCGTCCAGGCGATGCAGTTGGGCGCCGAGAATTTCCTTGCGAAGCCGGTGGACTTGCCACACTTGGTGCTGGCGGTGGATCGCGTACGGGACAAGGTGCGGATGCGCCGCGGTGTGGGGATGCTGTTGGCTCGGTCCAATCCCGATGTCGACCTGGCATCGTTGGGATCGTCTCCCCAGATGCGGGAAATCGCTCGTCAAATCGAGCTCGTTGCTTCGAGCGACGATACGACGGCGCTGATCACCGGGGAGAGCGGGACCGGCAAGGGTTACATCGCCCACATGATCCACGCGCTGTCGAGCCGGGCGACAGATCCGTTTGTCGACGTCAGCTGTGGCAGCCTGAACGCCGCGTTCCTCGACAGCGAGTTGTTTGGAACGGAAAGAGCCCCCGGTGCGGAAGGTGGTGAGCAGAAACCGGGCTTGTTCGAGCTAGCCGATCGGGGAACGGTATTCTTGGATTTCGTTTCCGACCTGGCACCGGAGCTGCAACCCAAACTGCTTCGCGTTCTCGAGTCGAAATCCTTCCGGCGGGTGGGAGGGACCCGGGAGATCTCCGTCAACGTGCGGCTCATGGCTGCCACCGCGGCTAACCTCGCGGAGGCGGTCGAGGAGGGCACTTTCCGCGACGACTTGTATTACCGCCTCAATGTGCTGTCCATCCACCTGCCACCGGTACGCGAGCGCACCAAGGAGGATCGCCTGGCGCTACTCGAGCGCCTTCTGGCAGAGTTGTGGAAGGAAACCCCAGGCTCGCAGCCGGGATTCGAGACGATGGCATTGGAGCGTCTGGTGGCGTACGGGTGGCCCGGGAATGTCCGGGAGATGCGCAACGTCTTGGAGCGGGCACTGATCCTCGCCCACGGTCGCCCGCACATCGGGTTGGAGCACTTGCCGGTGGAGATCCGCCGCAACGTGGCCACACCGGAGGCGCGCTACGAAGTGCTGACCATCAAGGAGGTCGAACGGCGACAAATTGCGTTGGCGTTGCGCAATCACAACGGTAATCGGACGCACACCGCGCGAGATCTCGGTATCTCCCGTGCGACACTCATCAAGAAGATCAAGATGTACGACCTGGATGTGTGACCATGGCAAAAGAAACTGACGGCATGATCTGCCGCTCGTGCGGCAACTCGGAGAGGGCCTCGGAAGGGTACCCCTGTGAGGACTGTGGGACCTTCATTTGTCTTATGTGCTCGCTGCGGGGAGTGACGCGATGTGCGCCTTGTGCCGAGAAGGCCGGCGTCGGGTCTCCGCAACCAGAAGAGGATCCAGCCGATTCGGCGTAAACCGGGGCCGTAGGGCGTAGCCGTTGGCGGCAGATCCCACACGAGTGATACCACCAATCATGAAGCTGGTTCTCTTCGACATTGACGGCACCCTCCTGTGGTCCGACGGAGCGGGCCGCAGCGCCATTTGCGAAGCGCTCATGGCGGAGATGGGCACCACCGGGCCGATCGACGGGTATCGGTTCGACGGCAAGACGGATCCCCAGATCGTCCACGAGCTCATGGACGCGGCCGGACACCCTCACGCCGACAGCGCACCGCACGTCGAGGCGGTGTGCGACCGATACCTGGAAGTCTTGGAAGAGGAGCTGACCAGCGGCCAGCGCGTGCCGCGCATGTTACCGGGCGTTTGGGAACTCCTGGAAGCCATCGAGCATCGTTCCGATGCCGTGTTGGGATTGTTGACCGGGAATCTCGCCGGCGGTGCCAAGCTCAAGCTCGCCTCTGTGGGGATCGACATCGAGCGGTTCAAGGTCGGCGCGTACGGGTCCGACGCTGCGGAACGTGGGAAGTTGCCCACGGTGGCCGTGGCCCGCGCAGCGGAGCTGATGGGCTGGCGTCCCGAAGGGGAACAGATCGTGATTGTCGGCGACACCCCCGCCGACGTCGCTTGTGGCGAATCGGTGGACGCCCGGGCAATCGCCGTGGCGACGGGATTCTTCCCGGCGGATGAGTTGCGGGTGACAGGGGCCTATGCGGTGTTCGAGGACCTGTTGGACACCGAACGTGTTGTCTCGACCATCTTTGCATGAGCACTCCGAAGCTCCTCATTCCCTTGCGCATTCCCGAGCTCGGCCCGTCGCTCGGGAAGCTGGTCACGGGCACAGGCCGAAACATCGACGGCTTTTCCCTCGAATCGCATCGGCATCACCTGACCACGAAGATCATCGAGATGGGTGGAGAAGCGCGCCGCCTTGCTGCGAACGATGAGCGGTCGGCCGCGATTGCCGCGCTGGGGCGCGACGCGTGGTTGGCGGCGTGGGAAGAGACGGTTGGCCCGATTGCCGAGGCGGTGGTGGATCGGCTGACGGCGCATCTCGAAGCGGAATCGGCAGCCGTGCGCATGCCCCGTCGTCTCCGCGCCAAGGTTGCGATTGATGAGGTGGAGCGCCGGGCGATCGGTGCGCGTCTCGGTTCGGCAGGCGCACAGCTCATTCCCGAGCTCGACGAGATCGAGCGCCAAAGTGCCGTGTTGCTGGAGGCCCTGGCTTCGGGTCGCGACACACTCGTGGCTTGGCAGCAGGCCCAGCTCACGGCGGCCCGACACCTGGAAGAGGCGTGGATGGCGCTCGAGGACAGTGTGGACCAAGAATTGGCCGCGTGGCGGGGAGTTGCAGATCGGATCGCCCGGTGGCGTAAGCCGCTGTGGCCGGTGTTCGTGGTCGGCGCGTTAGGGACGGCCGTGGCGGCCTGGGCAGGGCTGATTTGGGGCGGCATCGTCCCGGTGCCGGGGTGGCTGGAGCGACTGTGGGAAGTTCTGCGGTCACTGGGGGCGTGATGGAGCCGGTTGTTCCCGCAGGCCCGATCGTGAACGCCGTTGGTGTTGGGGTGGATCTCGTCGATATCGATCGCGTGGAGGAGATGCTCTCCCGACACGGCGAGCGGGCGGTTCACCGTCTGCTGACGGACGGGGAACGCTCGTACTGCATGAGCATGCCACGGCCCGAGCAACACATCGCGGCACGCTTAGCAGCAAAGGAAGCGGCGTACAAGGCGCTCCAGAAGGCGGGTAACGCTCGCGCCGTGGGGTGGCGCGACAGCGAGATCGTCCTCAACGGAGACGGAAGTCCGACGCTGCAATTCCACGGGCGCGCCGCGAAGGCAGCCGCCGAGCTCAACGTCACCGAAACCCTCGTGTCCCTCACCCACTCGAATCATTCGGCGGCGGCGGTGGTCGTTCTCAGCGGCGCCGCGGATTCACGCTAGCGTCTCGCCTCTACGGCGCGGGGTTACGCTGTCACGGGCCGGCTGTCTGTCGTAGCATGGAGTTGGCCGGAATCTCGAGTTCGTCCCGCTTGGCCCATCGAGCCATCAGCAACGCGCCGACAATGGCAATGACGATGCTGGTGAGCTGGGCAACGGTGAAGCCGGCCAAGAACCGATCGTCCTTCGCGCGAATGAACTCGATCAAGAACCGCTCCGTGCCGGCGAAGAGGAGGTATGCTCCGAAGAGCCAGCCGGTAGCGCGCAGGTGGGTCCGCAGGCGCCACAGCGCCCAGAACGCCAGCAACATCGCCGCGGTCTCGTAGAGTTGGGTCGGGTGTACCGCCAACGCCTCGAGCGGGTTCACACCTTCCGGAATCGGGATGCCGTAATCCGCATTCATCTGGAACGCCGTCGAAGGCGGCAACCCTTCGGGGAACCGCATCCCCCACGGGAGGTTGGTGGGGACGCCGTAATCGTCCTGCACCAAGAAGCACCCAACACGTCCCAGGGCGTATCCCACCGCGAGAGCGGGAGCGACGAGATCAAACGTCACGCGCGTGGGAACACGCTTCCGCAGCCCGTTGAGGTAGACTGCAGTCGCCCCGCCGATGAAACCGCCATACCACACCAGACCGCTCCGCGACAGCAATGCGCCGGGGTCTTTGGTCAAGACGACGTACCAGATTTTGGCCCCGACGATGCCGCCGATCACCGCCGCGACGACGATGTCCGACGCATACTCTTCGTTGAGGCCACGGCGCCGGAGTTCACGCTGGATCGCCCAGCCACCCACGAGGAAACCCACCATCATCATGAGTCCGTATCCGGTGATCTCGATGGGACCGATATTGAATACCAGTGGGTAAGTGGTCATTGCTCTGTGGAAGTGGGAAACAGTTCGGGGTCGCGCTCCAGTCCAGGCCACGGCATGCGCGGGTCGGCGTCGAGGTCGAAACCGCTCTCACGGCCGTTCCTCAGGTGAAACCAACCCGCCCGCGCAATCATAGCCGCATTGTCGGCATTCAAGCGAGGCTGGGCCACGGCGACCCGGGCGCGACCCTTCAACGCCCCGGCCATCCGGGCCGCGAGCGTTCTACTGCAGGCGACCCCTCCGCCCAGGAGCACCGTGCGATAACCGGTGCGATCGAGGGCCAGGGACGCTTTGTTGGCCAGCACGTCGAATACGGCGGTTTGGAACGACGCCGCAATGTCGGGACGGACACTCTCGAGATCCGTCTGCTCCCTCGTCTTGTAGAGAACCGCCGTCTTCAATCCGCTGAATGAGAAATCCAAGCCGTCGTTCTTGAGGGGCCGGGGGAAGTCGAACCGGTCGGTGCCCGTCTTGGCCAGCTCCTCGATCACCGGGCCACCAGGATACCCGAGTTCCAGGAGCTTGGCGACCTTGTCGAATGCCTCTCCGGCGGCGTCGTCCCTCGTCTGGCCCAGGAGCCGATACCGTCCCCACTCCGGGACGTCGAGGAGGACCGTGTGCCCACCGGAGACGATGAGGGCGACGAATGGCGGCTCGAGGTCGGGGTCATCGAGCGTGGGCGCGAACAGGTGGCCCTCGAGATGATGCACCCCGATGAGGCGCCGGTTCCCCGCCGCGGCCAGTCCTTTTGCGTAACACACACCGACGAGCAGCGCACCTACGAGACCGGGGCCGGCGGTCACCGCCACACCATCGACGGCGTTCAGCGGTACGCCGGCCTCCGTCAACGCCTGGTCCACCACGGGCCCTAGGGCGCGAAGGTGGGCCCTGCTCGCCAACTCGGGAACCACGCCGCCGAAGACCTTGTGGATGTCCTGGGAGAGGATGACGAGGCTCGCGAGCTCGGGCTTGCCCCGGTCGCCCACGAGGACCGCCGCCGAGGTCTCATCGCACGACGTTTCGATGCCGAGAATAACGTCGCTCACTGGATGATTCGCGTCGCTCTGACCGAGTCGGGGGACACGGTGGCCGTCAGGCCGGTGGGCGGCCGGACGCTCAGCGCCACCATCTCGCCTTCCGTGGTGGCCGCGGGAGCCGATACGAGGAGGCTGTCCCGAGTGAGGTCACCCAGTCTCGCGGACGGGCCGCGCACGGTGACCTGGACCGTGGCCGGCTCACTGCCCCACACACCGCCAGCGATGACGACGGGAACCCCGCCGATCGTCCGTTGCGTGAGCTGTTGGATGCGGGCTTCGACCTCGACCTCGGGCTGGGAGAGCGACACGACCCCCAACGCGGTCGTGTCGATCGCGACGGTTCTCCGCGTCGTACTCCGCACGTCGAGAAGATCGAGCGGCACCGTATACACGCTCCCAATGCGATTCACGAGTGCATCCGGGCCGGAGATCGTCACGCTGTCCGGGAGGAGGCGCGACCCCATCACCACGAAGCCGGACGCCGCGCCGATGTTGACGCGGGACACGACCCGCACCGATCGACGGGTCACGTCGTCCAACGTCACGTCGATGCGACGCGGCAAGATGTCGTCCAACGTCACCTCAGCGCCCGGAGGCAACACTACGTCCTGTGGCGAGAGCTCGAGCGTGATGGAGAACTCGGTCACAGAATCGGGAATCACCTTGGTGATGACGGGCGGATCGGAGTACAGCTTGATGAGCTCAGCGGCGGGTCCTCCGAACCGGCCCTGCACCGGCGGGATCTCCTGAGCCAGAATGCGCTCCGCAGGCGTCTGGATCTCGATGCGAACCGGGATGAACTGGGTGGCGGGTTCCTCGGCCGACAACGCGGCCCACAGCACTGCCGCCAACGCCAGGGCGGTGACTTTAATGGGCCAATTGGTGACGATGGCTTGCTTGATATCGACCTGCATCACCCCCCCGTTGAACCTGCCTCGGCCGGGGCCGTCTCTGGGTCTTCAATTCCCAGGAGACGTCGGAATCGTGCCTTCTGGACCGGCTCATCCCACACCACCGCGCCGATGACCTTGTGCACGATGACACCGTGCCGGTCGATGACGACGGTTTCCGGCAGGCCCGTGGTCTGATAGTCGAACTCGATCTGGCCGCCTCGGTCGTGCAGCACGTCGAAGGTGAGCCCGAGATCGTTGGCGAATGCCAACACCTCGTCGCTACCCACCACGTCGACACTCACGGCGACCACCTTGAGGCCCTCGGAGCCCAACTCGTCATAGAGGCGCTCCATGGACGGCATCTCCCAACGGCATGGTGGGCAGTTCGTGGCCCACACGTTCAGGAGCACAACGTCGCCTTCGTAGTCGGCGAGGGTCACGGTGTCGCCCGTGGCGAGATTCACGGCATTGAAGTCGGGAGCCTCGAAGCCCGGCTGCACCCGAGGGAAGTCCGCCGTCAGCATGAGGCCGACGCCCAGCGCACCGGCCAGCAGTCCCACGATGACGCCCACGGCGGTCCACTGTCCCTGCGATGCGCCCTTCGGCATAGTTACTCGTTACCCCCTCCCGAGCCCGCTTCGACCGGCTCGTCGCTCTCCTCCACACCTAAGAGGCGTCGAAACCGTGCCTTTTGCACCGGGTCGTCCCACTCCACAGGGCCGATGGCCTTGTGCACGATGACCCCGTCCCGGTCGAGGATGACGGTCTCCGGAAGGCCGGTAGTCTGATAGTCGATCTCGATCTGGCCGCTGCGGTCGTGCAGGATGTCGAACGTGAGCTCCAGCTCGTTGGCGAAAGCCATGACCTCGTCGCCGCCCACCTGATCCACGCTCACTGCCACGATCTTGAGGCCGTCGGGTCCCAGCTCGTCGTACAAGCGCTCCATGGAGGGCATCTCCCACCGGCAGGGACTGCACCACGTAGCCCACAGGTTCAGCAGCACGATCTCTCCGCGGTAGTCTGCGAGGGATATGCTGTCGCCGGTGGCGAGGTTCACCGCCTTGAAATCCGGCGCTTCAAAGCCGGGCTGGACCTGTGCGATGTCTTCCGTCAGCAGCGTGCCAACGGTCAACGCTCCGGCCAGCAGCGTGAGGATGATGCCGACGGCAATCCACTGTCCTCTCGAGGCACTCTTCGTCATACAGACACTCCTTCTTTGCATCGATCGCGCAGCTCGCCGATCCTCGCCGCCGGATCGGGTGCGGAGAAGATCGCCGATCCTGCGACGAACGTGTCCGCACCGGCGCTGCGTGCCGCGCCGATCGTGTCGGGCGAAATGCCGCCGTCGACCTCCAAGTGCGCCGCGCTTCCGTGATGATCCAGCATGATGCGCGCTCGGTGGATCTTGTCGGTTGCGCTCTTGAGGTACGACTGTCCTGCGAAGCCGGGATTCACGCTCATGATCAGCAGTAGATCGAGATCGTCTACGATCTCCTGGGCAGTGTTGAGCGGAGTGCTTGGGTTGAGCGCCAAGCCCGCCAGCATGCCCGCCTCCCGCACCGTCGCCAGGTGTCGCTGCACGTGGACGGTTGCTTCAGGGTGGAACGTGAATATCGCGGCTCCTGCCTTGGCAAACGGTTCGATGTACCGCTCGGGTTCCAAAACCATCAGGTGAACGTCCAGGGGCAGATCGGTGATCCGCTTGAGTGCCTCGATCAAGCGGGCTCCGAACGTCAGGTTTGGGACGAATTGCCCGTCCATGACGTCGACATGGATCCAGTCGGCCCCTCCCCTCTCGAGCATGCGCACCTCCTCGGCGAGCCGGCCGAGATCGGCACTCAGGATGCTTGGAGCGATGCGGATGGTGTTGGCCATCTATTGGTTCTCTCTCACGTACCAGCCGGTGACGGTGCTGCCGAGGGCAGCCAGGGTGCCCGCGGGCGGCTGCTGCTGAAAAATCGTGCCTTGGGCCTGTAGTCGTGAGGTGCCACGGATGAACTCACCCATGACGAACCCCAGCGTCTCCAAAGTATCCTGCGCCTGCTCCAAAGTCATGCCCGCGAGGTCCGGCATCACCACCGTCGCCGGCCCGACGCTCACCAGCACCCGAACCGTGTCGTCAGGCATGAGGGGTACGCCTGCCCGGGGACGGGTGTTTTCCACCTCTCCGGCGGGGAGCGGCGTTTGCACCCGGACCACGATGGGGGTGAGCCCGGCCGACTCGATCAAGATCCGGGCTAGCTCGGCGGTGTAATTGGCCACGTCGGGGACCGGAATCTGCTGCGGGCCCTGGCTCACCGAGAGTTGAATCGATGTCCCTTCGGGAACGACGACGCCGGCGGGTGGGTCTTGCCAGACGACACCCCCGGTAGAGACGCGCGCGTGGTTGACCGTTTCCACGTCCCCGGGGACGAGGCCCTCGGCGAGGAGGGCTTCTTGCGCCCGGGCTTGCGGCATCCCGATCAGGTAGGGCACGGCCTTGGTCTCGGCGAAGAACGGCGCCGGAAAGAGGAGCAGGGCTGCGAGGAGGTAGCCCACCACGATGAAGACGGAGAAGCCCCCCAAGAACAGCCGGCGATCGTTCCCGTGGGAGAGGGCCGTCAGCCACTTGCCCGGCTTGAGCCAGCCCAGTCGCCCCAGCACCTTGAGTCCCGAAGACGTGTGGCGGCGCACTTTCATACGGCCCGCCTCATTCGGGCGGCGAAACCGCCGTCCCCCCCGCTTTCGGAGGGCCACACGAAGAGGTCGTCGCCCTCTCGCTGGAAGTCGGGGTGGCCCTCGAGGAAGCGGTCCACTTGCAGGTTGTTCTCCTCAGGCTCCAGCGAACATGTGAGGTACGCGAGCAGTCCGCCGCGGCGGACTGCAGGTGCAACTCCTTCAAGGATCTCGCCCTGCCGCCGAATCAGGTCGTCGATTCGGGATGGTGACAGCCGCCAGCGGGCATCCGGATGGCGGGCCATCGTTCCCGTGGCGCTGCACGGTGCGTCGACCAAAACGAGATCCATGGTTTCTGCCAAGACCGGTGCGTGGCGCGCGTCCGCCGCGGCCTTCCACACGTACGAAGCGGTGCGCGTCAGGTTTTCCCGCATCCGCTCGATGCGGCGTCGCGAGCGATCCGTGGCGAGGACCGTACCACATCGGGCCAGCACCACGGCCTTTCCCCCTGGGGCGCTGCAGGCATCCCAGACCCTTGCGCCCGCCGGGACCGCGACAAAGTCCAACAACCGGCGCTGTGTCGAGTCCTGGACAATGAACCCACCTTCGGCATAGCCAGGCAAGGCCTCCACCCGAGCCGCCGCCGCTATCGACAGGCCGTGCCCCGAGGCGTCGGGGGCGTGATCGATGCCCGCGGCCGTCAAGGCCGTCGCCAGGGCCTCGACGGACCATCGTGTCGGTTGGATGACGAGGGGGGGCCGGGCGTTGTTGTGACGCAACAGTCGTTCTGTCCTTTCGGGACCGTGGTGCTCCAACCACCGCTCCACCAGCCACTCCGGATGCGAGTAGCGGTCGGCCAGTTCCGCCGGCGCGCCGCTTGCCCCGGGGGGGGCCTCCTCGGGCGTTTCGGAGACCCGCCGCAACACCGCGTTGACGAGGGGGGCGAACTTCCTCCCACACGCGGTCTTTGCCAAGTCGACGGTGCTCTGCACGGCCGCGTAGGATGGTACCCGATCCAGGTGGGAAAGTTGGTACACGCCAATGCGCAGCACGTCTCGCACGTCGTCGGGGAGGCGCTTCTTCGGCTTGGCGAGCGCCGTACGGATCCGTCGGTCGAGACTGGTCCGCTCGCGCAGCACGCCGGCCGCGATCTCGTGGGCCAGCCGCCGGTCGGCCTCTGCCAGAGAGGTCATCGTGGTATCGAGGGCGCGGTTGAAGGGTTGTCCGGTGCGCACCGCCCGCAGGATGTCGAGCGCCGTCTCCCGCGGTCCCGTGCCGACGGCCACGGTCAGTCGAGGAGACCGGTCGTGGGGCTCGATGGCACGGCGATCTCCCGCCGCTCCATACGGCCGGCGAGATATGCCAATCGCCCGGCGTCCACGCCCATCCGCATGGCCCGGGCCATCGCCACCGGATCTTCGGCCTGGGCGATGGCCGTATTCATGAGAATCCCGTCAACTCCCTGCTCCATCGTCACGCACGCATCGGATGCCGTGCCGACGCCGGCGTCCACGATGACCGGCACCGATAACCGCTGCTTGATGGCGCGGATGTGGTACGGGTTGAGCAGGCCGAGCCCGCTGCCGATCGGGGAAGCCAAGGGCATCACCGCGGCGCATCCCGCTTCCTCCAAGCGGAGTGCGGTCACGATGTCGTCGTTGGTGTACGCCATGATCTGAAATCCCTCTTTGGCCAAGGTCGTGGCGGCCTCGATGAGTCCGGCGTTGTCCGGCATGAGGGTGTCGCGGTCACCGATGACTTCCAGCTTCACGAATTCGTTGAAGCCGGCTTCGCGGCCGAGCCTGGCATAACGGATCGCTTCATCTGCCGTGAAGCACCCCGCCGTGTTGGCCAGGAGAAAGAAGCGGGCCGGGTCCAGGTGGTAGAGGATGCCCTCCTCCTGTGTGCGGTCCAAATCCACCCTCCGCACTGCGACGGTGACGATCTCAGCTCCCGACGCGTCGATGGCCTCGACCATCGTGCGGTTGTCGGCGTACTTCCCGGTGCCCACCATGAGGCGAGACCGGAACGTTCGGCCTCCGATGGTAAGGGGGGAGTCGGTTTGAGCGCTGACCGTGGTGGTCATGGCATGTCAATCCTCGGGCGGGTCAGCCGCCGCCCACGAAATGGACGAGTTCGACGTTGTCACCGTCACAGAGTCGGGTCGCTCCCAGCTCCGGTTGGCGGACGATATGGCGATTGTGCTCCACGACGACCATCCGGGGATCCAACTCCAGGGCCCGGAGGAGGTCGTCCAGGGAACAGTGCGACTCGAACGATCTGGCGTCGCCGTTGACGGTGATGGTGATCGATGTGGTCATGGTTCAGTTGTTCTTTAATAATAGCAGCATCGTGGCCGCGGCCGAACCAGGGTCCTCGGCGTACCAGAGGGCCGAGACGGCGGCGATTCCGTAAGCTCCGGCGCCGACACACGACGCAACCCGATCTGGGGTGACTCCGCCGATCGCGATGACCCGCGCGGGGTGGGCGGCCTCGATGGCGCCAGGGCCCAAAGCCGGCCTGCCCGGATGTGACGGCGTTTCCCAGACCGGTCCGAGGAAGACGTAATCCGCTCCGTCGTCCATGGCGCGGAGCGCCTCCTCTGCGGTGTGTGTGGACCGGCCGATCCACAGGTCCGGTCCCACGAGATCCCGCACCTTGTCCACCGCCAGTCCCCCGGCGGGCAGGTGGACGCCGCTGGCAGCCGAGAGGAGGGCGACGTCCGCCCGATCGTTCACGAAGACGGAGGCCCCGCGGGGCTCGGTCGTCTCCCGGAGGCGTGCCGCCACCCTGGCCAGGTTCCGGCCCGGCATCTCCCGGGATCGGACGTGGAGGGCCACGTCCGGGGTTCGGCCGATGGTCCTTGCCCGCTCCTCCAAGTCCGGAAGCGTCAGGATCTGGGTGGTGGTGACCGCGTGGAGTCGCGGCAGCTCGGACGTCACTCGAAGCGCCGGCCCGCCTTGGCGCCCCGGCCCCTGACCCATTCGGTGGCGGCCATCCGCCGCTTGCCTGCCGGCTGCACGTCGAGGAATTGCAGCGCTCCGTCGCCCGTCGCCACGACGAAGGCCGGCCTGGTTTCGACGATCTGCCCGGGCGCTCCCTTGTCGGCCGATGGATCGGCGCCGGTGGGTCCGAACAACTTCACCTGCAATCCGTTCAACTCGGTCCAGGCGCCGGGGTAGGGATCCATGGCGCGGACGAGCCGGGAGATATCCACGGCGTTGTGGGTCCAGTCGATGTGCGCGGTCTCCCGAGTAATCTTCGGCGCCGTGGTCGCCTGGGCGTGATCCTGCGGCTCCCATCCGGCTTCCCCCAGCTCGATCAGCTCCAGTCCTTCCACGAGGGCGAGGGCGCCGAGCTCGGCCATGCGGACCGAGAGCTCGCCGTACGTCTCGTCCTCCGCAATCGGCGTAGGGACCTGTTGCAGGACCGGGCCGGTGTCCATCCCCTCCTCCAACTGCATGATGGAAATGCCGGTTTCCTCGAGCCCTTCGAGAATGGCGTGCTGGATGGGGGCCGCCCCGCGGAGCTTGGGCAGGAGGGATGCGTGCAGGTTCACGAAGCCGAGCCGTGGAAGGGCCAGGAGATCGGGCTTGAGGATGTGACCGTAGGCGACCACGACGCCGATGTCGGGAGCGATCGCGCGAAGCTCATCCATGAACTGGGGATCGCTGGGACGCGCCGGTTGGAGAACCGGCAAATCTTCCTCTAGGGCCACCTGCTTGATCGCAGGGGGCACCATCGTGGAGCGGGTTCGCCCGCGTGGCTTGTCCGGTTGTGTGACGACGACGACGACATCGAAACCTTCCCCGGCGAGTGCGCGGAGCGACGGCACGGCAAAGTCGGGCGTGCCGAAAAATGCGATCTTCACGAACCGGATGCCCCTGCCGGGGACACCTCCTTGATATAACCGGTTTGTCCCTTCCGCAGCTTCTTCCACTTCTTCAACAGCATGCGCCGCTTGAGGGGACTCAAATGATCGAGGAACAACACGCCATCCAAGTGGTCGATCTCGTGCTGCACCGCTCTGGCGGTGAGGTCGGTGAGTTCGTGGCGTACCCGCTCTCCGTCGAGATCCGTGGTCTCGACGACAATCCGTTCTGCCCGATTCACGTCCCCGAAGATGTCGGGTATCGAGAGACAGCCCTCTTCCTCCTTCTCCTTGCCTTCTCGTTCGACGATCACCGGGTTGATGAGCACCAGCGCAGGGTCGTCGCCTGCGTGGACCACGGCCACTCGACGTGCGAGCCCCACCTGATTGGCTGCCAGCCCGATGCCGTCCGCCGCATGCATGGTGTCGAACAGATCCTGCACCAGCGTCTGCACTGTTTCGTCCACCACCTCCACTTCGTCGGAGTGTTGCCGCAGCACCGGCGACGAGAGCAGATGGATGGGGCGCAGCGCCACTAGGCGGATCGCTCCTGGTTGTCGCTCGCGGACGGAACACTGGCGATCCGGTCGCGCATGACCACGAAGCGCGACTCACCACTCTTGACCGTGACTCTGTCGTCCTTGAGGTGAACGATTTCGCCGATGATGCCGCCGGCGGTAATGACCTCGTCACCCTTGCGGAGTTGGGCGACCTGCTCGCGATGCTCCCGTTCTTTCTTCACCTTGGGCCGGATCATCAGGAAGTAGATGATCGCGAAGATGAGCGCCATCTGAAACAGGAAGAAACCACCTCCCGGCCCGCGGGATTGCTGAGCCGGTTCTTGAAGGGCAAAAAGCAACGACCAAAAAACAGTCACGATGTTCCTCGACGGTTATAGCGCTCAATCCAGGCCCGATGCCATGAGGCAAACGTGCCGGCAGTGATCTGTTGTCTCGCCTCCTCCCCGAGGCGAATGAGAAACCTCACGTTGTGCAGAGACAAGAGACGCAGACCCAGCAGCTCGTCGGCCACAAACAGGTGCCTGAGATACGCCCTGGTGTAGACCGTACAGGTCTCGCAGTCGCAGTCTTCGTCCAACGGTGCCGCTTGGGTTTTGTATGCAGCGTTACGGATGTTGAGCGGCCCGTCCGGGGTAAACGCCGAGCCGTTGCGTCCATTGCGCGTCGGGGCCACGCAGTCGAACAGGTCCATGCCGCGCGCGACGCCGCTCAACAGATCCTCCGGAAACCCTACCCCCATAAGATAACGAGGAAGGCCACGGGGGAGCGATGGCTCCATCGTCTCCAGCACATCGTACATGATCTCGCGGTGCTCTCCGACCGCCAATCCCCCAATGGCAATACCGGTCCACGCTCCCATGGACGCGATCTGATCGAGAGCGCGCCGGCGCAGCTCGTGGCTCGTCGCGCCCTGCGCGATCGGCCACACGGCCTGGCGATCGGGGTGCTGTGCGGTGAGCTCGGCGTGCCGGTCGCGGCATCGCTGGAGCCATCGCGCGGTTCGCTCGAGGGCGTCCTCCACCACGATGCGATCCGCTGTTCCGGGCACCACGTGGTCGAATGCCATGGCCACGTCCGGCCCCAACGACCACTGAATCTCCATCGCCCGCTCCGGCGACAGGTGGCGTTCCCCGCCGTCAACGTGCGACCGGAACGTCACCCCGTCTTCATCCACCCGCCGTGAGCTCTCGAGAGAGAAAACCTGAAAACCGCCGGAATCGGTGAGTATCGGTCCGTCCCACGCCATGAACTGGTTGAGGCCTCCCAGTTCGGCCACGACCTCCTCGCCGGGCCGGACGTGGAGATGATATGTATTGGTCAGGATCATCTGGGCGCGGATGCCACGGAGGTCTTGGGGGGACAGGGTTCGAACCGTGGCCTGTGTGCCGACGGGCAAGAATGCCGGCGTGCGCACCTCGCCGTGCGGCAACGCGAGGGTGCCGGCACGCGCCGCGCCGTCTTCTCCGTCAATGGAAAATTCGAACATCACACGATCGCCATGGCGTCACCGTAACTGTACAGACGATACCGCTCCGCGACGGCGGTGCGATACGCCGAGAGGACATGCTCCACCCCGCCAAATGCGCACACCAACATCAGCAGCGTCGAGCGGGGTAGGTGAAAGTTGCTCAGGAGGCCGTCCACCGTGCGAAAGTTGTAGGGTGGGTAGATGAAGAGCTTGGTCCATCCCTCCCCGGCACGAGGTGGGCCGTCGGCTCCGATCGTTTCCAGCACGCGGGTCGCCGTGGTGCCCACCGCCCAGACCCGCCCTCCCGCTTCGCGGGCTTGGTTGACCGCATCGGCGGTTTCCTGCGGAATACGGTACCACTCGGCGTGCATGGCGTGCTCGGCGGGATCGTCCACTGCGACGGGTTTGAACGTACCGGGACCGATGTGCAACACGATCTCTGCGATGGCCACCCCCAGCGCCTCGATGCGCTCGAGCACTTCGGGGGTGAAGTGGAGGCCCGCGGTGGGCGCCGCCACGCTGCCGTCGACGTGGGCATACACGGTTTGGTAACGACTTGCATCGTCATCGTCCGGCGGGCGGTTGATGTACGGAGGAAGGGGTACGCTGCCGTAACGCTCCATCAGCGTCGTCCAATCGACGCCTGCGCGCCGCACGCGGCGGAGACCGCCGCCCAGGACCTCGGTGATCTCCAACTCTGCGGCATCGCCGAACCGAATCGTGCGGCCGACCTTCAGCTTGCCCCCCGGATGTACCATGGCCAGCCACGTGTCGTCCGGCTCGGGATGAACTAGCAGGACCTCGGCGGGCGCGCCGTTCTGGCGGACGCCGCGGAGTCTCGCGTTGATGACCCGGCTGGCGTTGACGACCAGCACATCGCCGGCTCGCAACAACGTGGGAAAGTCCGCAAAGGTCCCGTGCCGCACCGAGCCCGATGCGCGATCCAGTTGCAACAACCGGCTCGATGCACGCTCCGAAGCGGGATGCTGGGCGATCAGGGCTTGGGGGCATTCGTAATCGAAGGTCGCAGTGGTCAGCGGGGATTTCGGGCAGGTCATGGTGCTAGGTGTGAGCGGCGAGCAGGACCAGTTGTCGGCGCCCTCCGCTCACCGCTCCCTCATTTGTCAAACATCGTCCCCTGCTCCACGGCTCCCGCCGGTGGTGCGAGGCCGAGGTGCCGGTACGCGGCGGGGGTTGCCGCACGACCGCGGGGCGTTCGGTTCAAGAACCCCTGTTGCACGAGGAAAGGCTCGTAGACCTCCTCCAGCGTTCCCGCATCCTCCCCTACGGCCACGGCGATGGTGTTGAGGCCCACCGGTCCGCCATCGAACTTGTCGATGATCGTCTCCAGCATCCTTACGTCCATGTCGTCGAGCCCGTACTCGTCGACGTTGAGTCGACGGAGAGCCGCCTCGGCGACGGCGCGCGTGATCACGCCATCCGCCTTGACTTGCGCGTAATCCCGAACCCGACGGAGCAAGCGATTGGCCACTCGTGGGGTCCCCCGGCTTCGCTTGGCCATCTCGCCGGCCCCGTCTTCCTCGATGCGGACATCGAGGATGGCCGCCGATCGCACGACAATGCGATGTAAGTCCTCGGGAGGGTAATAGCCGAGGCGCTCGATGATCCCGAATCGCGCCCGCATCGGCGGTGTGAGCATGCCATATCTGGTGGAGGCGCCGATCAGGGTGAACGGCTCCACCCGGAGCGGTACCGTCTGTGCGTTTGGCCCGTCGGCGATACGCACGTCCACACGAAAGTCTTCCATCGCCGGATAGAGGAACTCCTCGAGCACCGGCCGGAGCCGATGGATCTCGTCGATGAACAGCACATCGCCGCGCTTCAGGGACGTGAGGAGCCCGACGAGATCGCCCGACTTTTCGATGACGGGACCGCTCGTGGTGCGAACGCTGACGTCCATTTCCCGGGCGACCAGCATCGCCAACGTCGTCTTCCCGAGTCCCGGCGGGCCGAAGAAGAGCGCGTGATCGAGGGGTTCACCGCGTTTCTTCGCCGCGTCGATGGCGATCTGAAGACTCTCCCGCACCTGGGTCTGTCCGACGAATTCCGCCAAGTGCGACGGACGAAGGGACGCCTCGCTGGTGGTTTCGTCGGGCAGGACCTCGGGGGTCGTGATCTCCGGACGATTCACTTGGTGGCGGTCGCTTCCCAGCGCACCGGTCGGTCACCCGGGGTGAGCATGTGCTTCAGGTGACAGGTGACACAGCGATCGGTGTCCGCGGTGCGGTCGGATGGGAGCAGGACGCGGTTCGTCGTTCCGCACTTGGTGCATATCCACTCAGCGGATTTCATCTTCCTCTCGAGAGCATTTCCAGGGCGCTCCGGATGATTTCCGAAGCGTCGGCCGTTCCGTTGGACGCCAACACCGAACGGACCGCGGTGTCCGCTTCCAGTTGCCCGTATCCCAGCTTGACGAGGGCGCGGATCGCCTGATCTCCGGACGAGTCGATCTCTTCGGCTCCACCCTCGACTTCAAGGTCGCGCATCCTATCCTTGAGTTCCAGTACCATGCGCTCCGCCTTCTTCTTGCCGATCCCCGACACGGTGCACAGCGCGGCGATGTCGCCCTCCTTGACCGCACGAACCACCCGATCGCCTCCCAGGGACGACACGAGGCTGAGCGCCAGCCGGGGGCCGACGCCACTCGCACCGAGCAGGCGCTGAAAGACGGCTCGCTCCTCCGGGGTGTTGAACCCGAAGAGCGACCAGCCGTCCTCCCGAACGACGAGCACCGTGTGGAGGTGCACGTCACCCCCCGGAGGCGGCAGGTGCTCCAAGACGCTCAGGGGAACGGCCACCTCGTAGCTCACCCCGCCGGGCGTGGCCACCGTTACGAGATCGCCCGACCGCACGGCCAGGGTGCCGCGGAGGGCGGCGATCACGAGCCCCTCGTCAGGAGAAACGTCAACGCCACGGCAACCCCATCAGCCGCATCGCTGGGCGTGGGCGGATCCTTGAGGTTCAGGAGATGCTGCACCATGAAAGCGACCTGTGACTTTGCCGCGCCGCCCGTGCCGGAAACGGTCTTCTTGACCGTCGCAGGCGAGAATTCCACGATGTCGATCCCCGCCTGTGCGGCGGCGAGGAGAATGACGCCGCGCGCGTGACCCAGCACGACCGTGGTTCGCACGTTCTTGGCGTAGAAGATGCTCTCCAATGCCAAGGTGTCAGGGTGATGCTTGTCGATGAGCTGGACAACCCCGTCGTGCAGTGTGTCGAGCCGGTGCCAGAGCTCTCGCTTACGGCTCGTCCGGATGACTCCACACTCGACCAGGTGGCCGGGAGCCCCGTTCGCCGGCTCGACGATCCCGTAGCCGGTCACGGACGTGCCGGGGTCGATACCGAGAACCCGAGGGGTCACTCGCCTGCCGCCGCAAGCGTTTCTGCGTCGATGTCGAAGTTGCTGAACACTTTCGAGACGTCGTCGTTGTCGTCGAGTGCCGACATGAGTTTCAGGAGCCTCCCGGCGTCCTTTCCCGACACCTGCACCGTGTTCTTCGGGATCATCCCCAGCTCTGATTCGTCCGGCGTCAGCCCGGCCGCCACGAGCCCGTCGCGTACATTGTGGAGCAACGACGGGTCCGTGCTCACGATGTACTGATCGCCCTCCTTAGTCAGGTCCTCGGCTCCTGCCTCCAGAGCCGCTTCCAAAGCCGTGTCCTCGTCGCACGCCGATGCATCGAGGTAGAGCTGCCCCCGACGATCGAACATCCACGCCACCGAATTGGGCGCTCCCAGGTTCCCGCCGTGCTTGGAGAAGGCGTGACGGATCTCGGCAACGGTGCGGTTGAGGTTGTCGGTAGCCACCTCGATCATGATCGCCGCACCACCGGGACCATACCCCTCGTAGGTGACCTCTTCGTAGTTCACGCCCTCGAGCTCGCCCGTACCCTTTTTGATGGCCCGCTCGATGTTGTCCTGGGGCATGTTCTGCCCCTTGGCGGTCTCGATGGCCAGCCGGAGCCGGGCGTTTCCTTCCGGATCACCGCCGCCGGCGCGGGCCGCGACCGTGATCTCCCGAATCAACTTCGTGAACTTTGCGCCGCGCTTTGCGTCCAACACGGCTTTCTTACGTTTGATCTGGCTCCACTTGCTGTGACCGGCCATCGTTCCCTGCAGTAGATGGTAACTCTGGTCAAATATACCGGTTTTTCGGATTGGCGAGGTTGGTTGGGGGGGGTGTCGTGGGGTTACCGGTCGGGATCCAGCATGTCCTCGAATCGCATCCACTTGTGGTAGAAGTAGAGGTCGATGAATCCCGTGGGTCCGTTGCGGTTCTTAGCGACGATGAGCTCGGCCGCGCCGTCGACGCCCCCGCCGGGGTTGTACATCTCCTCCCGGAACAGTCCCAGCACGATATCCGCGTGTTGCTTCACCGCGCCCAGCGTCCCGAAGTCGTCGAGGGTGGGTCGCGGGTCGGGCCGGCCGGGTTGGTGCAGGGGGAGCTGGGCGACGAGCAGGCACGCAACGTCGCGCTCCAGTGCGAGCGCCTTCAGGGCGCGGAGGGCGGCGGCGTTGTCCTCTTCTTGTGTGAGCTTGTCGCTGGGTGCCGGCAGCAACTGGAGATAATCCACCACGATGAGCTTCGGCTTGTGCTTCCACGCCGACGCCAGGGCTTCATCGAACTGCCGGCCGACGATGGGATGGATGTGAAGGGGTAGGGCCTGCAGCTTGAGGGCCACGGAGCCGACCGCCGCCCGCGTTTCCTCGGAGATGTCGGCCCGGCGAATCTGATCGACTTGTGTCCGGCCCTCGATCGCCATGGCTCGCTCGAAGACCCGGTCCTCGTCCATCTCGCCGGAGAAAAAGACCACGGGGATATCCGCGGAGGCGCTCCGGAGCGCCATCCCCAACGCGAGCGCCGATTTCCCCGAGCCCACGTCACCGCCCAAAACCACCAGGTCGCGGCGCCGGATGCCGCCCCCCAGCACGCGATCGACGGACTGGAACCCCGTGGGGACGGTGTCCTCGGGAGGCTCCTCCGAGGCGTGGGTGTCCATTCGCTGGATGAGCCGAGCGACCGAGATGCGTTCGATGCGACGTGGCTTTGCCATAAGCTCAAGGTATCGGTTGTGGATGGCTATACGCCACGGGCATTCCGCACCCGCGCTCGAGCGAGGCTAGCGGCCCGGGCGATGGCGTCACCCGGCGTCGAGCCGAGCGTCTCGTCGACCGGGGCGACAAGCTGCTGCAGGGCGATGCTCGCCGCCTGAGGGGTGCCCTCCCGGAGTCGTTGGACCGCTCCGGTCAGCGCCCGGCGCAGGGGAGCCGAGAGGGACAGGCCGTGAAGGCGGCGCTCCAGGCCCTCGAGGCGCCTCCGGTGGCCGCGCTCGCTCACCGGGTTGGGCGGAAGGAGGTCTCCGCAGCACCGCAGCACCAGCCATACGGCAAACAGTCCATTGCGGCGAGGACCGCGGATGGTCGCGCCGAGGGCCTCCGCCATCACGGTCTCCTGCCGAGCGAAGGCGTCGCTCACCGGGATGTCTCTCTGCTATTCGCCATGAGCCAAGAATGTAACCGGCCACGTTGCTGTCGGCGGCACGCCCCGAGTAAGTTTCGCCCCATGGCTCGTCCAAAGACGGTTCTCTGGGTGGACGACGAGGTCGAATCCCTCGCCGCGCACGTACTCTTCCTCGAGGAGCAGGGGTACGAGGTGGAGTGTACGGCACACGGGGACGATGCCATCGCCCTGCTGCAGAGCCGCCCCTACGGCGTGATCCTGCTCGATGAGCAGCTTCCCGGCAAACGTGGCTTGGAACTCGTGTCGGAGATTCGCGCCATCGACGAGGCCGTTCCGCTCGTGATGATCACCAAGAGTGAAGAGTCGGGCACGATGCGGGAAGCGATTGGCGTGGAGATGGACGACTACCTCGTCAAGCCGGTGAATCCCCGCCAAGTGCTGAGCGCCATCACGCGTCTGCTCGAAGGTGCCCAGATTCGACGCCAGCGCATCGCCCAGGACTTCGTGCAGCGCTTCCGTGAACTGGAGCAGCGACGTTCCGCGGAGATGGGATGGCGGGAGTGGATCGAGCTCGTCGCGGAGTTGGCCGAGTGGGAGGTTCGGTTGGCCTCGGGCGACGAGTCGGGACTGCGTGAGGCCTTGAGCTCGCTGCAACGAAGCCTGCACGACGACTTCGCGGAGTTCGTCGAAGCCAACTATCCGCGGTGGCTGGCGGACTCCAAGGCCGACCGACCTCCCCTTTCCGTGGATGTGGGAGAGGAGTTTCTCGTTCCGTTGCTCAAAGCCGAGGGACAGGCGCTGTTTGTGGTGGTCGACTGTCTCCGCTTGGATCAATGGGAGCTGCTCAAACCGTTGATAACCGAGTTCTTCGACATCGAGGTTTCCTACTACTTCGGCATCGTGCCCACGGCGACGCCGTTCTCCCGAAACGCGATCTTCAGTGGGTTGTTCCCGATCGAGATCGCCGAGCGGTATCCCGACTGGTGGGCGGACAAGGACGAGGAGAGCCTGAACGCCCACGAGGACAAGCTGCTGCGAGAACAACTCAAGGATCTCACCGGCACCGAGATGACCGTGAACTACGAGAAGTTGTCCACCACGGGCGAAGGAGCCGAGATGCTCAAACGGCTGCCGGCACACCTGGCCGGAGGTGGTGTCACCGCGCTGGTGTTCAACTTCGTCGATCAGCTCACGCACGGCCGCGGCGAACATGCCATTCTCTTTGAGGTGGCCCAGAACGCTTCGTCGCTCCGGAACCTGACGCGGACGTGGTTCAGAACCTCGGCGCTGTTCCACGCGCTGCGCGAAGCCGAACGGCGACGAGTTCCGGTCTTGCTGACGACGGATCACGGTTCGATACACTGCCATACGCCGGCCACGGTGTTTGCCAAGCGCGATGCCACCGCGAATCTGCGCTACAAGTTCGGAGAAGACCTTCGAGCCGAACGGGGCAGCACGACGATCATGGTGAAGGACCTCCCGGCGTGGGGGCTGCCGGCCCGAGGGTTGGGCGTCCGCCTGCTGCTGGCCAAGGGCGATCACTTCTTCGTGTATCCCACGAAGCTGCGGGAATACCAGGCCCGGTATCGTGGGGCGTTCTTGCACGGCGGCGTCACGCCCGAGGAAGTGATCTCTCCCATCGCCCTGCTCACGCCGCGCCGAGGGCGATAAGATGCGCCGCTACGTGCGGCTGCTCGCGTACCTGGGGCCGTACCGCTTGGCGTTTGCGGGCAGCTCGGCGGCGGCGGTCTTCGCGTCGGTGCTCGACGGGTTCACCTTCGCCCTCCTCATTCCACTGCTGCGCGTCATGTTCGGTGTCGGAGCCGCCCTCCCCGAGGCGCAGACGGCGGTCGAGCGGGTGGTGGATGTCGCGGTGGGCGGCTGGATCCTCGGCGGCGACCCCGCGTCTTCCCTCCGCAACATCATCCTGCTGATTCTCGGTGCCACGGCGGTGAAGAATGTCGGGGTGGTGGCGGCGGTCTATCTGGGCGTCCACGTACAGGAGAGTGTGATTCGTGATCTCCGGCACCAGCTGTTCGAGCACCTCCAAGGTCTGAGCCTGCGGTTCTATCAGCGCACAAAGTCCGGCCAACTGGTCAGCCGGATGTTGGCGGACATCGATCAGGCGTCGTTGTTCTTCAGTCAGATGCTGCAGACCCTCCTCCGGCAGGGGGTCATGGTGGTGGTGTACGCCGCCATCCTCTTTTCCCTATCGTGGCGGCTGACGCTCGTCACCGTGTTGGTGGCCCCGGCGATCGCCATCGTGTTCAGGCCGATTCTCCGTCGGGTGCGCGCCCTGTTCGCGGAGGCGGTCGACGCGCGCGGAGAACTCACCGCGCTGCTCAACGAGACGCTGCGCGGCGCCAAGGAGGTCAAGGCGTACGCGGCGGAGGGATACGAGCGACGACGCTTTGGCGCCGCCCTCACCCGGTTCGTGCGCTCCAACTTGAAAGCCCGCGGTCTCGCCGCCCTTCCAAGCCCTCTGAGTGAGACGCTGGCTGCCGGCGTGTTCGTCCTGCTGCTGCTGGCCGGTGCGTGGCTCGCGGTGGGCGGACAGGGGTTACGGCCGGAGCTGGTGGTCACATACCTGGCGGTGGCGCTGCGCTTGCTCTCTCCGGTCAAGCACGTAGCGCAGTTCCCGGCTTTTGCCGAGCAGGCGCTGGCCGGTGCAAACAGGGTGTTCGATATCCTCGACCGTCCGCTGGACGATACGGATCCCCCATCGGCCAAGGCCGTTCCCGGCCTGCGAGACGCCATCGAGTTCCGTGACGTGTGGTTTGCCTATCGCGAGGACGATTGGGTGCTCAAGGGCGCCAGTCTCACGGTGCGCCGAGGTGAGGTGGTGGCCATTGTGGGGCATTCGGGTGCAGGCAAGTCCACCCTTGTTGACCTACTGCCCCGCTTCATCGACCCCATCCGGGGCGCCGTGTTGTTGGACGGTGTTCCGACGACTGAGTACAGTCGGCAGTCGCTCAGACGGGCGTTGGGGTTGGTGGGCCAGGAGACTATCGTCTTTAACGATACGGTGTGGGCCAACATTGCGTACGGGGAGGACGTCGACCACGACGCGATCGTGGAGGCGGCTAGAGCGGCAAACGCACACGATTTCATCGAGCGGCTGCCCCGCGGATACGACACGCGCATTGGCGAGCGGGGTACGCTGTTGTCCGGGGGGCAGCGCCAGCGCATCGCCGTCGCCCGAGCGCTGTTGCGGGACCCGCCGATTCTCATGCTCGACGAGGCAACTTCGGCGCTCGACTCGACCTCGGAACGCCAGGTTCAGGAAGCGATCACACACCTCATGGAAAACCGCACCGTATTGGTGGTGGCACATCGGCTCTCGACAGTGTCGGGCGCGGATACCATCGCCGTGCTCGACGGCGGCGTGGTCGTCGAAAGGGGTCACCACGACGATCTCGTCACGGCCGGAGGGCGATACCAAGAGCTGTACGACGTCGAGTGGACGCGGCGGGAATGACGGCCCGGTACCGGCAAATCGATTGGTACGACGCCCCGCGGTACTACGACATCATCTTCGATGCAGGCACCGCTATCGAATGCGATTTTCTGGAGACGATGCGGAACCGGTATGCGCCGACCCGGCGGACCCGCGTCTTGGAGCCGGCGTGCGGGTCGGGCCGACTCGTCGCCGAGATGGCGCGGCGCGGATACACCGTGTCCGCGTTCGACAACAACGAGCACATGCTGGCCTATGCCCGTGACCGGCTGTCGCGGTCGGGTCTCCAGGCCACGTTGCGTACCATGGAGCTGAATGAATTCCGGTTTCGCGAGCGCTTCGATCTCGCGCACTGCCTGGTCAGCACGTTCAAGTACCTCCTCAACGAACAGCGAGCACGCAGACACCTCGAGTGTACGGCCCAAGCCCTTGAGCCCGGCGGCATCTACGTGCTGGGTTTTCACCTTAGCCAGTACGACTCTGATTCCAGGACGAGGGAGCGCTGGGTCGAGAACCGTGATGGAACCGAGGTCACGTGCAACACGCAATCCTGGCCCCCCGACCGGTGGCGTCGCATCGAACGTGTGCGGACCCGCCTCACCGTTCGGGAAAACGGTGCCACGCAACGATTCGAGACTTCGTGGAAATTCCGCACGTACGACGCGGGGCAGGTGCGACGGTTGCTGAAGACCGTGCCCCAACTCGAGCACGTGGCGACCTACGACTTCACCTACCGGGCAGATCGACCACGGGCGCTCGACGACGATCAGTTCGACGTCATTCTGGTCTTGAGGCGCCTATGAGTCTGACGGAGCGGTTTCGGAGACTGCGGGAGAAGGAATTCCCGTGGACCGCCGGAACCACGTATCTGAACAACGCGAGCATCGGTCCGATTCCGGAGCGTACCAGGAGACAACTCGATGGGTTCACCGCCAGGCGCACGGCGCCGTACCAACTCCCCGACAGCGATCTCCAGCAGATTCTCCGCGACGCCCGCTCGACCGCCGCGCGGCTCATCAACGCCCACACGTCGGAGATCGGTCTCGCCACCAACACCAGCTACGGACTGAATGTGGCGGCCACCGCGTTGCCGATTCGCAAGGGTGACGTGGTGCTTCTCCCGGACAAGGAGTTCCCCGCCAACGTGTACCCGTGGCTACGGTTGCGGGACAGGGGCGTCGACGTCGAGTTCGCGCCGAGTACGCCGGAGGGATGGCCCAACGAGGAGTACCTGTTGGAGCGGTTGGAGGATCCTCAGGTGCGGGTGCTGGCGATTTCGTTCGTGCAGTTCTCCAACGGCTATCGCGCCGACCTGGATCGCCTGTCCGCCGCGTGCCGCGAGCACAACGTGTTCCTCGTCGTCGATGCGATCCAGGGCTTGGGACAGTCGCCGCTGGACGTGCGCCAGACGCCCGTCGACATCCTCTCCACCGGTGGGCAGAAGTGGTTGTTGTCGCCGTGGGGCGCCGGGTTCGTGTACGTCCGTGAGGGCCTTCTCGAGGTGCTGGAGCCGGTGACGTGCGGATGGATGTCCTTCGAAGGAACGGACGATTTCACGCGCCTTACGGACTACAACCCCAACTTTCATCTCGACGGCCGACGGTTCGAGATGATTACCCTCCCGTTCCAGGATTGCCTGGGGATGACGGAGAGCGTGTCCATGCTGATCGAGCTGGGCGTGGAGAACATCGCGGCGTTTAGCCGGTCGCTCAAAGAGCCTCTGCTGCGCCTCGCCGAAGACGGGCGATTCCGGATCAGCTCACCGACGTCGGCGGAGCATGAATCGGCAATCGTGTGTGTCACGCCGCGGGACCTGACGGGCGCGTTCGACCGCCTCAAGTCCGCCAACGTCGTGTGCTCGATGCGGGAAGGTGCCATCCGGCTGTCGCCGCACTTCTACAACACGGTGGAGGAGATGGAACTAGTGGGCGGGATTCTCGCGGGAGACTGAGGCGCTACGCCGTAACTTTCACGATCACGTCCTTCTTCTTTCCCCGGCGCAGCCAGAGATAGCGATCCGCGAGGAGCGAGTAGTCCGCCACGTTCCCTTCGGTGCCGACACGCTCGCCGTTCACGTAGATGCCGCCCTGCTGGAGCTGCCGTCTGGCGTCACTCTTGGAGTCTGTCAGACCAGAGGCCGCGACGAGGTCCACCACGCTCTCCGGCAAGGCGTTGGATGTCGTGGTCCACGAGGGAAGCTCGGCCTCCAATGTCTCCCACACCTCGATCGAGGCGGAGCGGATCGTGTCGACGCTCTGTCGGTTGAAGAACACCTGAGACGCCGCGGCGACCCGTGCCACGGCATCCTCGCCGTGGATCCGTGCGGTGAGATCGTGGGCGAGGGTGCGGTGCGGCTCCCGGGCGCCGGCGTCGGCGGCGTGTTGCTCCATCAAACCCACGATCTCGTCCTGGGATTTGAACGTGAGGACCTTGAGATACGACTCCACGTCCCGGTCGTCCACGTTGATCCAGAACTGGTAGAACTTGTACGGCGACGTGGTGGCCGGGTCCAACCACACAGCCCCTTCCTCGGTTTTCCCGAACTTGACTCCGCCGGATGTGGTGATCAGCGGGGCGCAGAGCGCGTGGGCCTCGCCTCCCTCGATTCGCCGGATCAGGTCGGCTCCTGCCGTGATGTTCCCCCACTGATCGCTGCCGCCCAACTGCAACTCGCAGCCTCGGGTTCGGTATAAATGGAGGAAATCGTATCCCTGGAGCAGCATGTAGGTGAACTCGGTGAACGAGATGCCCGACTCCAGCCGCGTCTTGACCGATTCCTTCTGCAACATGAGAGAAACGGTGAAGTGCTTGCCCGTGTCCCGAAGGAACTCCACCAGGCTCAGGGAGCAGAGCCAATCGGCGTTGTTGACCATTTCGGCGGCATTCGGGCCGGAAAAGTCCAGGAAACGCTCCAGCTGGGCCCGCTGCAGCCGGACATGCTCTTCCACTTGGTCGGCGTCGAGGAGGGGCCGCTCCGAATCCCTGCCGCTGGGGTCGCCGATGAGCCCGGTGCCTCCGCCCACCAGCAAGATGGGCGTTCCGCCCGCCCGCTGGAGGTGGGCCAGGAGCATTACCAGCACGAGGTTGCCGATCTGGAGACTCGACGCCGTGGGATCGAACCCCCCGTACGCCGTGATCGGCCCCCTGGCGAGCCGCTCCGCCAAGCCGGGGGTGTTGTCGTGGATCATGCCACGCCAGGCGAGTTCCGCGAGCAAAGTGTCCATCGCGGCGAAGGTTACGAAGCCGGTTAACTGCTGGCAAGCCAACTTGGTTCTGTTTACGTTGGAGGACCGATGGTATCTCCTGTGAAGCCCCTGGTGGCGATGTGGCGTAAGCCGGAAGCCCGCCGGACCGTGGGGTTCGGCTTCTTCGCCGTGATGGGCCTGGGGTTCGGCGCGACGGTTGGGTCGTGGACCCGGGCCTGCGCCGGGACGTCCTGTCCTTCGATCAGCTATCTCGAGACCTGGCAGCCCGAGCAGTCGGCCAAGTTCTACGCGGCCGACGGCCAGCTGATCCGTGACTTCGGCGAGACCCGCACCATCGTCGCATTGGAGGAGATGGCGCCCGCCATCCCCGCCGCGTTCCTGGCGGCGGAGGACAGACGGTTTTTCCAGCACTCGGGTGTGGATTTCCGCGGATTCATGCGCCAATTCCGCAACCTGGTGTTGGGGCGCCGCCTGGCCGGTGGATCCACCATTACGATGCAGCTCGCCCGGAATGTGTTCACAGAAAAGCTCCCCGCGGCGGAGCGGAGCCCCCGGCGGAAGCTCCGGGAGATTCAGGTGGCGTTGGAGCTGGAGCGCACGTATCCCAAGGAGCGCATCCTGGAGCTGTACCTCAATCAGATCTTTCTCGGGGGACCGATTCACGGCGTCGAGGAGGCGGCGCGACGGTACTTCGGGAAGTCGTCCTCCGACGTGAACGTGGCCGAAGCGGCGTTGCTGGCCTCTCTGGCGCCGCTGCCCAACCGGTACGAGCCGAGGCGGCACCCCCAGACGGCGTTGGAGAAGCGCAACACCGTGCTCAACGCGATGCGGGACGAGGGCTACATCACCCCCGAAGAAACCGAGGAGTGGAAGGCGTACCCCATCGAGGTGAGCTCCCGGGAAGACTTCATGGGTGTCGGCGAGTACTTCGTGGAGTGGGTGCGGAAGCAGCTCTACGCCCGGTTCGGCGACGACCTCTTCGAGCGGGGCTTCCGGGTGTACACCACCCTCGACCTCCAAATGCAGCTGGCGGCGGAACGGGCCCTCGAGAACAGGCTGCGGGAAATCGAGGCCGGGAACCTCCGCCCGGGAGATCCGGGCTACCCGATCCTGGAGTTTCCCCATCAGTCGTATCAGGAGATCCACGACAGTCTCGGTGGAGTGATTCCAGAGTCGAGCCAGATGCCCTACATCCAGGGTGCCCTGATCACGATGGAGGCGGCCAACGGATACGTCCGGGCCATGGTGGGAGGGAGAAACTACGGGGAGTCGAAGTTCAACCGGGCGACGCAGGCGCTGCGGCAGCCCGGCTCCACGTTCAAGCCGTTCGTGTATTCCGCGGCGATTCGGGCCGATCGGCCCGCCAGCCACATCATCGTGGACTCGGTGATCAGCGTCTTCCAACCCAGGACGGGGCAGCCGTGGGAACCCCGGAACTTCGAGGGTGACTACCGCGGTCCCATGACGTTGCGCCAGGGGCTCCGCACGTCGCGGAACATGATCGCCATTCAGCTTGGGATGGAGCTCGGCACCCGGACGTTCGTGGGCGAGGCGCACCACTACAAGCTGTCCACGAGGATTCCAGAGGCCTATTCCACGGCCATCGGGGCGGGGGATGTCTATCCCATCGAGATGGTGTCGGCATACACCGCATTCGCAACGCTGGGCGTGCACGCCGCGCCGGTGGGGATCCTCCGGGTGGAGGATGCAGACGGCAGCATCGTCTGGGAGCCCCAGGTCCGGACCGAGCGTATCATGGACCGGGATCACTCGTGGATCCTGAACAGCATGTTGCGGGAGGTCGTGAACACGGGAACCGGAACTGCGTATGGAGCCGTGCGGTTGCGGGGACGATTTCCCTGGAGAGTCATGGCCGGTGGCAAGACGGGGACCACCAACGACGGCTCCGACGTGTGGTTCATCGGCTTCACGCCTGAGCTGGTGACGGGTTTGTGGATGGGATTCGATCAACCGAAGCGCATCATGGACGTAGCAACGGGAGGGGGGCTCGTGGCACCGGCGTGGGCCGACTACATGAACGAGGTCTACGCCCGGCGCGCCACCCCCGACTCGACCCTGTGGGAACGGCCCGAAACGCTCATCACGCGGCAGGTGGACAAGTTCACCGGTTATCTGGCGACCGACTTCTGTCCCATCCACGAACGGTACCAGGAGTGGTACATCCCTGGGACGGAGCCCACGCAGTCTTGTCCTTATCACCCGGATCCCTTCCAGTTCGGAATTGGCACGGTGGCCGCGGCGCCTCCCGGGGGTTGGAGTGCCCAGGTCCATCGCAACGGGGGAGGGCGCTGATCTGCTGAGGATCGCCGCGAGTGCCGTGTATCCAGTGTCCGGCCCCGTAGTAGTCGACGGGGCCGTTCTCGTTCGAGAGGACGGTCGCATCGCCCGCGTGGGGCCGGCCCAAGAGGTTCCTCACCCCGAAGGCGCCCGGGCCCTCGAGCTCCCCGACGCCCTCGTGATGCCCGGGCTGGTGAACCTCCACACCCACTTAGAGCTCACGGCACTGGGCGGCACCATCGAGGACGACGACTTCTTCTCATGGATTCAGCACCTCCGAGCCGCAAAGGACACCATGTCGCCCGAGGCGTTCCGCCGGTCGGCCGAGCAGGGCGTGCGCGACGGTTGGGCGTGGGGCACCACCACGGTGGCCGACACGGGGGACAGCGGCGCGGTGGTGGACGTGCTGACAACGTTGGGGGGGCGAGGGGTTGCCTACCAGGAAGTGTTCGGGCCTCATCCGGACCAGGCCGGTGACGCCATGGCGGATCTGGAGCGGGTGGTCGGTGGGCTCACCGACCGGGCCGGCGACTCGGTGGTGGTGGGCGTATCGCCCCATGCCCCCTACACGGTGAGCCGACCCCTCTACGGGCGGGTGGCGGAATTCGCCGCCGCGGCGAAGCTCCCCGTCGCGGTGCACATCGCCGAGTCACAAGCGGAGTGGGACCTGGTCACCCGGGGGACGGGCTCCTTTGCCGAGGCATGGCAGCAGCGGGGAATTCCGCCGATCGAGACCGCCCGGTCCCCCGTCGCCCTGCTGGCGGAAGAGAACGTGCTCCGGGATGGACTCTTGGCCATCCACGCCGTCCGAACGGATGCCGCCGACGTGGCGCTCCTGGCTGACCACGGCTGTCGGGTCGCCCTCTGTCCGGTCTCCAACGTGCGTCACGGACACGGCGCTCCCCCTTTCGAGTCTTTTCGCCACGCCGGATTGTGTCTCGGGATTGGGACCGACTCGGTGGCCAGCGTCGGGGCGCTGGACCTGTTTCGCGAGATGCGGGCGGCCCGGGACGAGGGGGGGCTGTCACCCGAGGATGCCATTGGGTTGGCGACCTTGGGCGGTGCCCAGGCCTTAGGAATGGAACCGGAGATCGGGTCGCTGGAGGAGGGGAAGTGGGCCGATCTGTGCGTGGTCCGCCTGCCCCCCGGGGGGGGGTCGAACCCGGGCGCCCTACCGGACCGAATCGTCGGCAGCGGTGCCAGGGACGTGGTTCAGACGTATGTTGCAGGGCGGTGCGTGTACGACGCCCACGAGACCAAAGCCCGCTTCGACCCATCATGAAAGCCCAACGACACACCGCCATCATTCGCCTCGTCCAACGGGAGCGCGTTCACAACCAGGAGCAGCTTCGGGATCTGCTCTACGCCGAAGGAATCGAGGTGACCCAAGCAACTTTGTCCCGTGACCTCCGGGATCTGGGCCTGGTCAAGGTGACGGGCCCGGAGGCCGGCTCGGTCTATGCCGTCCCCACCGACCACCTGACGCCTTTCCCGCCGATAGAGCAGCTGGTGCCGACACTACTGCTCAGCATCGACGGCGTGGCGTCCCTCGCCGTGGTGAAGACCCCGCCGGGAAGCGCCGAGGCCCTGGGAGGGTCGCTGGATTACGCCTCGTGGGAAGATGTGCTGGGCACCATCGCCGGGGACGACACCCTCCTTATAATCACCCGGAGCGAGGACGCCCGGGTCAGAGTCACCCAGCGCCTCAGCGATTTGGCTGGAATCCGGAGTTGACACAGCCAGGGGAAACTGTATTTTTATTCACTCAGCCGCATAAATCTGCATCAAGCGAGAGTGAAGATGGGCCCCTTGGTGGTTTTGGCGTATTCCGGTGGACTCGATACTTCGGCGATCGTCCCCTGGTTAAGGGAAACGTATGACGCCCGCGTCCTGTGCTTTGCCGCCGATGTGGGGCAGGGGCCTGGCGAGCTGAATGGTATAGAGGAAAAGGCCGTCCGGTCCGGGGCCCTGGGGTGCGTGGTCAAGGACCTACGAGAGGAATTCGTCCGGGATTTCATCTTTCCCACCATCAAGTCCGGCGCCGTCTATGCCCGGGAGTACCTCCTGGGGACAGCCATGGCCCGACCCGCCATAGCAGCCGCACAGGTCGCTGCGGCCCGGGAGGCCAACGCCCACAACCTGGCCCACGGGTGCACGGGGAAGGGCAACGACCAAGTGCGGTTTGAGCTCACTTATGGGATCCTGGCCCCGGATCTGGGCATCATCGCCCCCTGGCGGGAGTGGAGCTTCAAGGGGCGTGAGGACCTGTTGAAGTACCTGGCCACGAAGGGCATCGAGGTCGAAGCTTCTTTGGAGAAGCCGTATTCTCGGGACCGGAACCTGTGGCACTGCTCTCACGAGGGCGGAGTGCTGGAGGATCTCGGGACGGCTCCGCCGGACGATCTCTTCCTGCTGACCAACGATCCCACCGCAGCGCCGGACACTCCTCAGGACGTTCGGATCGAGTTCGAGGCCGGCGAGCCGGCGGCGGTAGACGGCGTCCCCCTGGGACCGGTCGCCATCATCGAGCACCTCAACGCGGTGGCGGGCGCCCACGGTGTGGGGCGGGCGGACATCGTGGAAGACCGCCTGGTGGGAATGAAATCCCGCGGCGTGTACGAGACGCCCGCCGGGACGCTGTTGCGGGCGGCGCATCGGGAGCTGGAGCAAATCACCCTGGACCGGCGGACGCTTCACCTCAAGGATCAACTCGCCCCCCGGTACGGCGACCTCTTGTACGAAGGCCGCTGGTGGACGACGGAGCGGGAGGCGCTCGACGCCTTGTTCGCCATCACCCAGCAGCGCGTGACCGGAGACATCGAGTTGCGGCTGTTCAAGGGGAACATGAGCGTGCGCTCCCGGCAGAGCCCCTTCAGCCTCTACTCCGGCAAACACGTTACCTTTGAGGCCGATGACGTATACGACCAAACCGATGCCGGGGCGTTCATCCGGCTCTACGGTCTGCAAGAGCGGCTGGCGTCGGAGCTGCACAAGTCACGGGAGACCGCGTTGGTGTGACCCACGGTAGCGACTCCAGCAACCATCCATCGTCCGCCTCGCATCACATGTGGGGCGGGCGTTTTGCTACGCCGCCCAGTGAGGCGCTCGCCGCCCTCAACAACAGTCTCTCCGTGGACCGTCGGCTGTGGGCCCACGACATTCGCGGCAGCAAGGCGTGGGTCTCGGCGTTGGAAGACGCCGGGGTGCTGGACCCCGAGGAGAGCGCGGCGCTCCTCGAGGGCCTCGACCGGGTGCACCGGAGGCTCGCCGGAGGCGGCGAGGCCGAGGCGCATGACGAGGACATTCACACCCTGGTGGAGCGTCTCCTCTACGAGGAGGTGGGTGACGTCGCGGGAAAGCTCCACACCGGACGCTCCCGGAACGATCAGGTCGCCACCGACATGCGGCTGTGGTGTCTCGACGCGATCGAGGCCTTGGACCGGGAGGTGGCGGGCCTGGGATCGGCCCTCGCGACGCAAGCCCGGGGCGGCGTGGACATGCTCCTTCCGGGATATACCCACGGCCAGCAGGCACAACCGGTTCGGTGGGCCTATGTTCTCGCCGCCCACGCGCGGCCCCTCGTGCGCGACCGGGAGCGGTTGGCGGAGGTGAGTCGCCGCGTGTCCGAGCTACCTCTGGGATCGGGCGCCCTCGCCGGATCGGGCGTGGCCGTGAACCGTGAGCGATTGAAGGAGGCCCTCGGGTTTCGCACCGTGTCGGCGAACGCCCTCGACGCCACGGGCGATCGAGATTTCGTGGCGGAGCTGCTTTTCGCGATCACCCTGTTGGCGACGCATGTGTCCCGACTGGGGGGAGAGCTGGTCACCTACAGTTCGACGGAATACGGATTCGTTCGGTTGAGCGACGCGTTCTCCACCGGCTCGAGCTTGCTTCCGCAGAAGCGGAATCCCGACGTTTTCGAGCTCGCCCGGGCGAAGGCAGCGCGAACACTCGGCGATCTGGTAGCGATGCTCGGCACGATGCGAGCGTTGCCGGCGGGATACAGCAAGGATTTGCAGGAGGACAAGGCGGTGCTGTTCGACGCCGTCGACACCATGCTGGTCACGCTGCCGGCGGTGCGCGGGGCCGTGGAGACGCTGGAGCCCGTTCCGGAGCGGATGCAGTCGGTGCTCCGGGAGACTCTCTTGGCCACCGATGTTGCCGACGAGCTGGTCGACGAGGGCGTGCCGTTTCGCGACGCCCACGGGATGGCGGGGCGCCTCGTCCAGGCCGCGGAGACCCTGGGAGTCCCGCTCCGCGACGTACCGCCGGATCGCGCGGCGGGGATCCACGGCAGCTTGCCCGACGTGCTGGCCCGTCTGGGATCGTTCGAAGATTCCGTCGAGCGGCGGCGCACCGTGGGTGGGACATCGCGGGCCTCGGTCGTGGTGCAACTCGACGATTTGGAGCAGGAGTTCGGCGCCGCTTAGCTCCCCAGCTCCTCGAGCATGGAATCGAAGTCGGGTTCTTCCCAGCGAAAGCGGTGGGGGTCCACCGCCTCACGCAGCGTAGCGAGCACCTCCGACATTTGGTCGGCGAAGGCCGACTCGAACTCCTCCTCCCGAAACACGTCCGCGGCCCACGCCGCGAGATCCTCGAGTGGGAGGAGTCCCTCGACGTGCTGCTCGATCTGCGATTTGAGTCCGTCGCGAGTCACCATCGTCGATCGTACGGAGAAGACCGTTTCTCAATGACAGAAGCCACAGTCTTGCAAGAGCTTACGGCGCTGGGTAAAATACCTACGAACCCGTTTCCGCCCGCCGGGTTTGGACACGCGGCGGGATTTGTGTCATATGGGGCTGCACGCACGGTGCTTGGCACTGAACACCTCGTTCGAGCCGCTGACCCTCGTTCCGGTCCGGCGGGCGCTCCGGTTGGTCATCGACGGCAAGGCCGAGATCGTCGAGGTGGACCGGGATCGAGTATTCCGCAGCGAACATCTCATTATTCCGAGGCCGAGCGTCATTCGGCTTGTCAGATTCGTCCACGTGCCACGAAGGTTCCGCCGTCAGGTCACGAACACGTTTCTCTTTGCCCGGGACCGATACAGCTGTCAATACTGCGGTCGATCGGCAGACCGGTTCCGCACCCGCGAATGCCTGACCCGTGATCACCTTGTTCCCCTCTCGCGGGGCGGCACCAATGAATGGACAAACGTCATCACGTCATGTTCGACGTGCAACACCAGAAAAGGAAACAGGTTGCCGGACGAGTGCGGGATGCATCCGCGCCGGGCTCCACATGAACCGCACTTTGTACACTTGGCCTGGGCCGTCCGGCGGCTGACACCGATCCAATCAAAATACATCCGTTTGTTCTACGGTCAGGACACACTAACCCAGATCTCTCGACTGTAACACACGCTCATTTATTCAGACCGTCCGGTCCATGGCCGGCGGCTCCCCCTCTCGATCCCGATGGCCTCCCCGCTCGGTGGAGCGGCCGTCGGAGGTGGGACCATGAAGTCACACACGCACTATCTCTGGTTCGATACGAAAGACCGTCAGGAGATCATCGATATCACGGATGAAGTGGCCGAGCAGGTCGCGGCCGCCGGGGTGGAGGAGGGGTTCGTCCTCGTGTCGGCGATGCACATCTCGGCCTCGGTGTTCGTGAACGACCACGAATCGGGACTGTGGCACGACATCAAGGAGTGGTTGGAGGGCACCATCGCGCCGTGGGATCCCGACCGTTACCGGCACAATCTCACAGGTGAGGACAACGCTGCCGCCCATCTCCGGAGCCTGACGGTGGGTCACGAGGTGATCGTGCCCATAACGAACGGTGCCCTCGACCTCGGCACGTGGCAGCGCGTTTTCTACGGTGAGTGGGACGGGCAACGGCGCAAGCGGGTCATCATCAAGGTCGTGGGGGCGTAGGCCGGGAGGTGGTCACGCAGGTGCCTTTCGGCTACTTTTCACGATTACGATCCTTGTGACAGAGGAGAATTGGCAACCTATCACCTAGCCGAACTCTTCGCCGAGCAGGTGGAGAAGAATCCCAGGCGGGAATGCCTCGTTTTTGGGGCGCGGCGGATGACGTATGGCGAGGTGGATCAGGAAGCCAGGGCGTTACAGGCAGCGTTCTGCGAATTCGGCATAGATGTTGGGGATTCGGTCGCTGTCGAGCTCACCAATCGGCCCGAGTGGATCATCTGCCTCATCGCTGCCGCCCGCCAGGGGGCCATCGTCGTCCCGATAGACCCCTCCGTGAGCTATCACGAGCTCAAGTACCAGCTACGTCACGCGGAGGTGAGTCTCTTGGTGGTAGCCGAGTCGAACGACCTCGATCCGATTGACGTCTTCGACGAGCTCATCACCGAGCTGCCCGACCTCCAGTACCTCATCACGGTTGGCGATGAGGACCGCTGGTACGATGATCGGGTGTTCCGCTTTCGCGATCTGGTGTCGGGCGGTCGTGCGACACCGCAGCCCATAGCGGATTTGGACCCGGCGACCGACGCCCTGGCGATCATGTACACCTCGGGCACCATGGGGAAGCCCAAGGGTGTGGTGCTGACGCACGAGAACCTGGTCCTCACGGCCATCCGGACGACAGAGGCCCTCGTGCCAAAGGACGGCGAGATCGTGTTCTGCGCGGTTCCGCTGTCGACGGTGTTCGGCACCCACATTGCCATCTCCTCGCTGGTGACCGGAGCCACCATGGTGGTGCAGGACCGCTTCAGGGCCGCAGAGGCCTTGGACTTGCTCGAGCGCGAGCGGGTTACTATCTGTCACGGGGTGCCGACCATGTTCCAGCTCTTGATGCGCGATCCGTCGTTTGAGAGCCGGGACGTCTCCACTATCCGAACCGGCATCGTGGCCGGGAGCCCGGTCTCCGCGGACCTGGTGCGGCGTGTTCGGGAGTGGAACGACGTGCAGATCGCCTACGGCCTGACAGAAACGGGACCGACGGTGACGATCACGCGGTTCGGGGATTCGCCCGAAGCGCGTGACACCACCGTCGGCCGGCCGATCGAAGGGGTCGACTTGAAGATTGTCGATGTCAAGACGAACACCCTTCACGAGACAGAGGCTGCGGGCGAACTGGCGATAAAGGGACCCAATGTCATGTCGGGATACTACCGCATGCCATCGGCAACCGAGCGGTCGTTCACACCCGAGGGGTATTTTCTCACCGGTGACCTCGCCGTCACCGATGAGGACGGGTTTGTGTCGATCGTGGGCCGCCGCAAGGCCATGATTATTCGCGGTGGCTACAACGTTTATCCGCGCGAGGTGGAGGATGTCCTCCGCACGCATCCTGGTGTTGACGACGTCTGCGTATTTGGGGTTCCCAACGAAATCCTCGGGGAGCTCATCTGCGCGGGCATCGTCCCGGTCGAAGGCGCTATCGTCACGGGGGACGAGTTGAAGGATTACTCTCGTGACCAGATCGCCAACTACAAAGTCCCCGACCTCGTCCGTTTCTTCGACAGCTTTCCGATGACCGGGAGCGGGAAGGTGAAGCGAATGGAGCTGGCGGAGTTGGTGCGACTCGAGATGAGTACTACGTGAATGAAACAATCCCCGGGCGCGTGGTGCCGCCCACACAGCGTGAAACTCGACGCACCGCAGGCAACGCCGCACTCCTGATCGATTTCGACAATGTGACGATGGGGATCCGGTCGGATCTCCAGCATCAACTTCGGGAGCTGCTCAACTCCGCGATCATCAAGGGCAAGGTCGCCGTTCAGCGGGCGTACGCTGATTGGCGCCGCTATCCCCAGTACATCGTGCCGCTCTCGGAGGCGTCGATCGACCTGATCTTCGCGCCGGCGTTCGGATCGAACAAGAAGAATGCCACGGACATTCGCCTCGCCATCGACGCACTCGAGTTGGTGTTCACGCGGCCCGAGATCGGGACGTTCATCTTGCTCTCTGGGGACAGCGACTTCTCGAGTCTCGTGCTCAAGCTGAAAGAGTACGGCAAGTGGGTCATTGGCGTGGGGATCCGCGAATCCGCCAGCGACCTGCTGGTGCAGAACTGCGACGAGTACTACAGCTACGCCGAGCTGACCGGTTTTGCCAAAGAGGGAGAGGTCGAGGTCCTGCGAAGGGATCCCTGGGAACTCGTGGTCGAGGCAACGCTCGGGATGAAGGAGAGCGGCGACACCATGCGGTCGGATCGGCTCAAGCAGGTCATGCAGCAGCTCGACCCCCACTTCGACGAAAAAGACGCGGGGTACAATCGCTTCAGCAAATTCGTGTTGGAGGCTGGTCGCCGTAAGCTGCTGGCGCTCGAAAAACTGGAGACCGGTCAGTACGAGATCAAACTGGGATCCGACGCCAACGTTCCTCCCGACCGTGCGGTGCAGGCGGAGGTCTTCGAGAAGCCGGCGGAAGCGAAGCCGTCCAAAAAGAGCAGCCGTGCCAGTGTCGAGGAGGCGGCGGGGGGCGGCGCGTTGATGTTGGCGAATGCGTTTGCCCTTCTGAAGCGAACCCTGGTCGACCTGGAGGCTGTGGGGGAGAACGCGACCAACAGCAAGGCCGCCCGCGGGCGCATGGCGGAGATGGCGGACGATGCGAACGATCCGATCTTCGAGCCACGACGGTTCAGCCGCATGCTGCGGCAGGCACGTGACGCCAAGATCATCGATCTCGTCAAGGATGGCAGAAGCTACGCGCTGAAGCTGCTGCCCGAGGCGATGGATGACGAGGGGCCCGAGCCGGAACCCAAGCCGTCGGTGGAGCGGCAGAAGCGCACCAGGACCAAGAAGGGGTCCCGGAAGAAGCCCGTCGATGAGGCCGCCGCCTCGGCTCCACCGGCCGAGGAACCGGCGGCGCCGCCGGCTCCTCCCAAGCCCGACCCGGGGCCCTCGCCCGAGGCTAAGTCGAAGCCCCGCAAGCGCTCGCTTCGGGGACGGGGGAGCAGTCGTTCGCGGGATGCCAAGCCGAAACCGGCAGTGTCCGAAAGACCCTCTCGCGAACCCGCCCCCGAGTCCAAGCCGAGACCCGAGCCGGAGCCCGAGGTGGAGGTGGTGTTGCCCAGGGCGATTCCAACTCGGCGGTCGGTACGAGGGCGCGGCTCGAGTCGGGGGCGAAGGCCCCAGCCGCGTCCCGAAGCCCAGACCCCAGCGGAGAAGTCACCCCCGGGCGGGAGCGAATCCCCGGAACGTGAGACAGTGTCGGGGCGGCGCACGCCCAAGACGGGTGGCTTGCCGCAACGCCGCAAGCAGTCTTCCGATCGGGAGGAGGGTTCCCCCAAGGGGCAGAGGCCGCGGTCCCGCGGCCAGCGGAGGGCGACGACCAACCGACCCAGCGCCGACAGTCGCGCCCGCCCGGACGGAGACGGGGGTGGGCAGGAGAAGGGGGGCCGCCAGATGGGCGGGTCGCCCTCGTCCCGCCAGGGACAGGACACGCGGCCCTCCCGGGAGACCAAGGCGGCGTCGTCCCTCATCGAAAAGCGCGTCGTGCCGGAGGAACCCAAGAGCGGCGGGATCCTCCAGCGCATGATGCAGCGGCTCCGGGGAGAAGAGAAAGACGACTGAGGTCCGCATCCTCCCCCGGGATTTCTACGCGCGCGACACCGCAAGGGTCGCGCGCGGTCTTTTGGGATGCGTTCTCGAGACCCGCGTGGGGCGGACGGTGACCGCGGGGCGCATCGTCGAGGTGGAGGCGTACGTCGGACCCCACGATCCCGCCTCGCATGGCGCCGACTGGCGTCGCACGACACGGATGGAGGCCATGTACGGGCCGCCCGGTACCGCCTACGTGTACCGGTCGTACGGAGTCCATTGGTGCTTCAACGTGGTCACTGAGCGGGAGGAATACCCGGCAGCGGTTCTGGTGCGTGCCCTGGAACCCGTTCGGGGATCGGCCGCGATGTCGCGTCGGCGTGGACAGGACGATCCCCGGCTCCTCTGCTCGGGTCCGGGGCGTCTGACCCAGGCTCTGGGAATCACGGCGGCCATGAACGAGGCACCGCTGGACGGCACCCGGGTCTGCATCAAGCAAGCGACCCCACCTTCCCGCGGAAAGGTGGGGTCGGGGCCCCGTGTGGGAATCACGAGGGCGGCGGACTGGCCGCTGCGCTTCTTCGAGGTCGGCTCCCCGTGGCTTTCCCGCCGCGGGTGAGTTAGCGCTCGGTGCCGACGGTCTCCTCGGAGTGGGTGAGCGAGTAGCGAAGTCCCACGTTGAAGATGTGCTGCTGGCTCCGAATCACGAAATCATCGCTGGCCGGCATGAACTGGTATTGTCCGAAAAGGGCAAAACGGCCCGCGAACCGGGCTTGGGCGCCGGCACTCAGAATCAGGAACGCCTTGGTGGCCGCCCGGTCTACGGCGGTCACATCGCTGGCGCCGGTGAATGGTGCCTGAGGCTCGGCGTCGGTAATCCGATGGATCGCGAATCCCCCCCCCGCGAACACCTGGAGCCTACCATCCGTCGGCACCGCGTAGACCGTGGCCTGCATGCGGTTGCCGCTGCCGAAGTTGACTATCTGACCCGTATTGATCTGCAGGTTGCTGACGGTGTCGAAAAAGAGTTGGTCGAACGCCAGATACAGGGCGGAGCGGCCTGCCGTGATGAACCAATGGCCCCCGGCGGAGAAGCCCGTCTGGTTGCCGTTGGCGCTGAAGAGGTAGGCGCCTCCCTGGGCTCCCCAATACCATTTCTTCTGCCACGATCGGTCTTGGGCGTTGGCCGGAACCGTCTGGGCCGCCACCAGTAGAGCGGCCAGGAGAATTCCGCTTCGATTTCGCATCTGGTTTGCCTCCAACGAGTTAGCCGTCACGGTACAGGAATCCCCAAAATAGGGATTTCGAACCAAAAATCCACCCCCAAAATCCCGTAGAGCGTTGAAAATGGGTGGCTTAAGGCCTGAAACCGCGAAATTACTTGAACGTTGGCGGATCGGCGGTGATCTAGATCAACTTCAGCCGCTTTCCGACCCTTCCGAAGGCCTCCAGAGCCTGATCGAGGTCCTCCTTTGTGTGGCCGGCCGAGATCTGGCAGCGGACCCGGGCCTCCCCCTGCGGCACCACCGGGAACCCGAATCCGGTGACGAACACCCCCTCGTCCAGCAGGAGGTTACTCATCTCGATGGCCTTGGCGGTTTCGCCCAGGATGACAGGGATGATGGGGGTGTCTCCCTCCAGGGGACTGAATCCCTGGGCGCGAAGTTCCTCACGGAAAAAGCGGGCACTCTCGTGGAGCTTGGTCACCCGCTCGGGGTGGCTCCGGAGGTATCGCACCGCCTCCAACGCGCTCCCTGCCACGGTGCAGGGTAGCGCGTTGGAGAACAGTTGGGGCCGGGCTCGCTGGGTGAGGTAATCGGTGAGGGTGTGAGAGGACGCGGCGAACCCGCCGGCGGCGCCGCCAAGAGCCTTCCCCAGGGTCGAGGTGATGATGTCCACCTCACCCAGCACGCCGGTGTGTTCCGCCGTTCCACGGCCTGTGGCGCCGAGCACGCCGGTGGCGTGGGAATCATCCACGGCCACGACTGCGTCGTACTGGCGGGCCAGCTCCACAATGCCGGCCAGCTTGGCCACGTCGCCCTCCATGGAGAAGACGCCGTCGGTCACCACATAACGCGTCCGCTTCTCCTTGGCGGCTTCCAGTTTGGCCTTGAGGTCGTCCAGGTCGGAGTGCTCGTACACCGCCGTCTCGCACTTGCTGATGGACTTGGCAAGACGCATGGCGTCGATGACGGACGCGTGGTTCAGCCGATCGGAGATGATGATGTCGTCCGGTCCCGTGAGCGTTGCGAACAGGCCCTCGTTGGCGTTCCAGCAGGACACGTAAGAGAGTGACGCCTCGGTGCCCACCAACTCCGCAAGCTCCTGCTCCAGCTCGCGGTGTACGGTGAACGTGCCGCAGATGAACCGGACGCTGGCGGTGCCGGCCCCGAATCGCTCGAGGGCCTCCCGTCCTGCCTGCACCACCGACGGCTCGTTGCTCAGGCCGAGGTAGTTATTGCTCGACAGGATGATGACTTCACCCCGCCCTTCCATCGTCACCCTGGGCGCCTGCGGAGAATCGAGATGGTTGAGCCGCTTGTACACGCCATCCTGTTGAAACCGGTCGATTTCGCCTCGGAGCCGCCGCTCCACCGTGGTATTCATGCATTCCCTCCGATTTCGAGGATGACCTTGCCGGCTTCGCCCGATCGAATGGCGGCGAGGGCATCGTCGATCTGTTCCATGGGAAAGGTGTGGGTGATGACAGGGGACGGATCGAACAGGCCCGACCCGAGGAAAGACTGCATCTGGTACCACGTCTCGAACATCTTACGGCCAACGACGCCGTATAGGGTCAGTCCCTTGAAGATCACATCGTTGGCGAGTCGAATGGGCACCTCGTTCTTCGGAATCCCCAGTAACTGCACCCGGCCTCCGGGTCGCGCACACTCCAACGCCTGCCGGATGGCCACCGGGTGTCCGGACATTTCGCAGACCACGTCGACGCCTTCAGAGCGGGTCTCGTCCATCACCCGGTGAAGCACGTCCTCGCGGGTGACGTCGATGCAGACGTGCGCCCCCATCTGCTCGGCGAGCTCGAGGCGGCGGGGATTGAGGTCGGCGGCGACGACGCGGGCTGCACCGGCGGCACGGGCGATGCCGACGGCGAAACACCCGATGGGTCCGCAACCGAGAATGAGAACGATGCTCCCCGGAATCTCCGCTGTCAGGACCGTGTGAAAGGCGTTGCCGATGGGATCCATGATCGACCCCACGACGGTGGAAATGTCGCCCAGCGGCATCACGTTCGATGCGGGCATCGCGATGTACTCGGCGAACGCCCCGTCGCGGTCGACTCCGATGATTCGGGTGCTGGGGCACACGTGGCCCTGACCCGTACGGCTCTGTCTCGTGTGACCGGAGACGATGTGTCCCTCCGCGGTCACCCGCTGGCCGACGTGAAACGCATCGCCCACATCCTGGCCGATCTCGACAATTTCGCCGGCAAACTCGTGGCCCACCACGACGGGGGGCTTGAGGCGTCCTTGGGCCCATTCGTCCCAATCGGCGATGTGGAGATCCGTGCCGCAAACCCCCGCGTGGTGCACGCGAATCAGCACGTCGATGAGGCCGCAGGTGGGCCTGGGAACGTCGGTGAGAGTCAGGCCGGTGGCCCGCTGGAGTTTCTGAATTGCACGCATGAACCGCTCGTGGGAAAGTCGTTTGAAGTTGTGCCGAAATATAATCGGCGGACCCGAAACGGCATCGAGTGTGAAGAGGAAAGGTGATTTTCCTCACAGACGCGAGCAACAAACGCTCTACGTTGGGGCAGTCGCTGGAGTGTGATTTCGGAAGTACATGCGACGATGGGAACACGAACAAGGACAGTTCTCGGTGCTCGATCACTCGCTGTTGCTCGCGATATTCGCGCGATTTGTTCGCTTGATGTTGGGAAATGCCAAGCGTTGATCGTTGTGTTGTGTTGGTGAATCTGAAAAAAAGTATTGCGTGTTTTGCCGGTATGTATAATATTCGCTTCGATTTAAGCGCCGACCGGAAACTGAATTGCATGAAGCGGCCTCGACGCTACAAACAGAACTATCGCACGAAACGGTGCCTTACGTTTGAGGCAGCGCCGCCCCTCCTATCCGACGGCGCTAATTTGCTTCCCGTTTCTTCGACTTCCAAAATGACAACTGAACACGACGAATCAACGGCTCGGCGTCGGATGATTGTGGCTTCCACTCATGTGCTCGAGCACGCAAGAGTGGTCTGCGGCGGACTGCGCCGCACAACGTAAGATCCGCCCATTCCGGACGGATCGACTCATTATTCCCGGGAGGAGTTTTCATGGCAGCTAAGCGAAGGGCCAAGAGGGCCACCAAGCGCAAGGCAGCCAAGCGCACCACGAAGCGCAAGGCGACCAAGCGCAAGGCGACCAAGCGGAAGGCCACGAAGCGCAAGGCCACGAAGCGCAAGGCCACAAAGCGCAAGGCCACCAAGCGCAAGGCCACCAAGCGCAAGACCAAGCGCAAGGCCACGAAGCGCAAGGCCACGAAGCGCAAGGCCACGAAGCGCAAGGCCACGAAGCGCAAGGCCACCAAGCGCAAGGCCACCAAGCGCAAGGCCACGAAGAAGCGCAAGGCCGCGAAGAAGACGACCAGACCAAAGCGTCGTCGCTAGGCTGACGCCGCAAGTCAGTAGTACGTTGCACGGGGGCCGGCCGCTTTGCCGGCCCCGCGACGTTTAGGCCGTTTCGATCAAGGGCGTGTCGCGAGATGCCAAGGCGGGCGTCCCGCACGCGACGACGACTGGACCACCCACCCCGTGTAATAGCGCCGCCACATGTCCGTGGAGATCGGATTCTTGGCACCTTGTGCCGGGAGAATGAGGTGTGCCCCGCCGGGGACGGTGTGGGTCTTGAGGAGCTTGACGAGCGTCGATTTCGTGGCGGAGGAGAGGGACGCGAGCAGGAGCGGATCGATCACCACCAGGTGGGGTTGGACATCGGGAAACCAGCCGCTGAGACCGATGACGAGGGCCTGGAAGTGCGGACTGAGAGCCTCCGACGCCGCCCGTGTCTCGCTCGCTTCGATCCCTGCCAACTCCTGGTCGATGAGCAGCACGTTGACATCGTGGGCGGCGAGTAAGAGACCTGCAGGAGCCGCTCGCGTGCCGACGATCAACGCCAGGTCGTCGTCGCCCAGCCGGCGGGCGAGGTCGATCAGCGGCATGTCGGATGGTAAGCCCCAGTGGGTCGGTGCCTGTTGTGCTTGCCGCAGTTTGACGTGCTTCTGGCGCCAGCGGCGGAAGCTCGGAAGCCGAAGTCGTCGCTTGATGATGCGGTCCACGTGATCGAGCATGAGGACCTCTGTCAGGACCAACTGACCCTCGGGACCGGAGTCGAGCTCGCGGACGGCCTCGTCGCCCAGACTCAACAGATCTTCCCGGGAGAGCTGTTCCTTGTACTCCTCAATGCGCTGCAGGATGAACTCCTCATACTCGCGGCGCAGTGACTGAGTCCTTCGCGGCGGGCGGTAGGATTCCGGACTGGTCTGCACACCGTCAACCTCGCGATGGCCGGTCACCCGGTCAAGACTAATCCACCGCTCGGAGCAGCGCGCCTTTTAGGTACCCGGTTTCCGGGATGGTGAGGACGTTTGGATGGTCGCGACCCTGTCCCGTGACCTTTTCCAGAACGAGACGACGGCCACCGTCCGAGGCGGCTGAGAGCAGCATTTCGAAGAACCGGTCGCGGCCGATGTGGAAGGAACAAGACGCTGAGAACAGCGTCCCTTTTGGCGCGAGGATCCGCATCGCGCGCAGGTTGATTTCCTTGTATCCCCTCAACGCCCGGTCGATGGCGGAGCGCTGGCGGGCGAATGCCGGCGGATCGAGGACAATGGTATCGAACCGTTTTCCATCACGCTCGTACTCGCGGAGCAAGTCGAAGACGTTGGCCTCAACCCACTCCACGTTGTCGAGGCCGTTCAACTCGGCGTTCTTGGCGCCCAGTTCCAGCGCGGCGGCGCTGGAATCCACCGCCACCACCGAGTCCGCACTCCGGGCCATCTGGAGAGCGAACAATCCCTGATATGTGAACAGATCAAGGGCCCGACCATGGGCGGCTCCACCCATGAGAATCCGGTTCTCTCGCTGGTCGAGGAAGCAGCCGGTCTTTTGCCCGGTGTGTGGCGCAACCCAATAGCGAATTGCCCCCTCCCGTGCTTCGACAAGCTCGGGTATGGGGCCGCGGACCTCTTCGACTTCCGAGGGAAGATCCTCGTGGCGGCGCACCGACGCGTCGTTGCGGAGGAGTATCGATTTGGGCTTGACCGCGGCGTCGATGGCGGCGATCACGTGGTCCCGCACAGCCTCCAGCCCTGCCGAGAGCAGCTGTACGACGACGATCTCCCCATACTTGTCGGCGATCAGGGAGGGCAGCCCGTCGCCCTCCGCGTGAATGACGCGGTAGCCCGAAGCGTCCAAATGCTCCGGATCGCGCACGGCCAGGGCCTGGGCGACCTGTTCGTGCCACCACTTGCCATCGACGGGTTCTTCCCGCGTGGTGAGAAACCGCAGGCTGATCTCAGATGGGGGGCTCCACAGAGCCTGACCGAGGAAATTACCTTGGGCATCCTCGGCGCGCACGACGCCAGGTGGCGCATCCGACCGCTCCACGTCGGAGCGGTAAATCCAGGGATGGCCACGTCGCCACCTCCTTGCCCCTCGCGGAGACACGATGATTGTTTGCATTACAGATCTGGGCGCAGTTTTTTGGCTTCGTGCAAGTAAACGTGTCTGATGGCCGCCGCCGCCCGGTCCGTGTTCACGTGTATCAATACCCTGATGCATCGAGGCAGACCGCCTGGGATCTCGGTCTCCACCGCGCCCAGCAACGGCGTATGTTCCCACCCGAGCCACCGAGCCGCCTGCGCGGGATACACGCTCCGGAGGTCGGGCGTCATGGTGAACATTATGCTCGCGATGTCGTCAACGGCAATACCGTTGGCGGCTACCAATGTCTCGAGCAGCTCCTTGGTAGCTGTGAGAATCAGTTCTCGATCGTCCTCGTCCACGACGGTGGCTCCGCGAATGCCTCGAACCGCCATAATATTAAGTCGTGCCTCCTGATTACCGCCTCATCGCCGTCACGGCCCCCGACCCCGGCGCGAAGCAGATTGTCCTAGACGGTTGCCTCGCCGCGGTTGCCGGTGGCGCAACGGCGATACAGATACGATTGAAACGAGCAACTGCGGCCGAACTGTGTCGCACCACGGAGCGACTGCTGGGCGCCGTCGACGTTCCGGTCTACGTGAATGATCGGCTCGATGTCGCCATTGCGGCAGGGGCGCATGGCGTGCATTTGGGTGCCGACGATCTCCCGCCGGATCGGGTTCAGATGATCGCTCCCGCCACGCTGCGGGTGGGCGTCTCGGTCGGGAGCGATGACGAAGCGACCGACGCAGCGGCGATCGACGCCCACTACTGGAGCCTCGGCCCGTTCTTTCACACCGGCAGTAAGGCCGACGCCGGAGCGCCGTTGGGCCACGACGGGTTCACCCGGCTGGCGAGATTGGCGCCGGCCGGTGTCCCCGTCATTGCCATCGGTGGGATCGACAGCGAAAACGTTGGAACGGTGATCGACGCGGGGGCTCATGGGGTGGCAATCGTCAGCGCCATCTTCGGCGCGTCCGACATAGAGGCCGCCACGCGCCGCATTCGCGATGCCATGGACGCGGCCCTCGGCCGACGCCAACAGATCAACGGTCACGGATCTGTCGAATAGCGGCCAAGTGCTCCCGGTACGTGCGAGAGAAGATGTGTCTGCCACCGGGCCCAGCCACGAAGAAGAGGAAATCGCTGGGTCGCGGATACAGGGCCGCCTCTAGGGTCGCGGCCGACGGCTGGGCGATGGGGTGGGGTGGTAGCCCGTCGATGAGGTACGTGTTGTACCGGGATGGAGTCTGATAGTCGCGGACGAAGAGTCTGCGCCGTGTCCCCAGTGAGTAGATGACGGTAGGATCGGCTTCCAGTCGCATTCCTATGGCCAGTCTGTTGTGATAGACCGAGGCCACGTAGCGCAGGTCTGAAGGGTGTTGCGCCTCCCCCTCGATGATGGAGGCGAGGGTCACCAACTCGGCCCGTGTCATTCCGAGGGTGTCCAGTCGCCTGTTCCACTCGGGCCGCCATCGGGCCTCGAACTCCTCCACCATCTGCCGCACCACGTCTAGCGCCGTGGCCCCGATCGGCACGTGATACGTATTGGGATAGAGATACCCCTCGAGCGTGGGCTCGCGCGCCCGCACGCGTCTGACCAGCGCGCTGTCGTGTGCTGCGGCCCGGAAGCGCTCGGCCGGAATCCCGAGCTGGCTCTCCACCATGTCGGCCACTTCGCTGAGCATGAGGCCTTCCGGCAGGACCAGGCGATCTTGGGCGGTGCGTCCAGTCACCAGCACCCGCAATGCTCGACGGGCCGAGACGTTCACCCGAAAGTCGTAGACCCCGGCCTGGATGGCTCGCTCGTACCCCACCAATTTCGTGTACAACCGAAACCACCGAGGTGAGCCGATCACGCCCCGATTGGCGAGCGAGTCGCTCACCGTCGACACGGAAGCGCCCCGGGGAATCGTCACACGGACGATCTCATCGTTTTCGGGTGGGTCGCCGCATGCCGCCAACAGGACGGCTCCGAGCACCGCAAGGGACCGTGGGGTCATCGCGGGCTCCTGTCGAGGTAGTTTTGGAGGAGGACGGTAGCCGCCAGTTGGTCGACCTCACCCTCCCGTCCTCTGGTCGATCCCCCCAGCTCCCGCACCGCCCCCAAAGCCCGTGCCGTAGTCATCCGCTCGTCCATGAACTCGACCGGCAGGCCCGTCTTGTCGTGCACGAGAGTGCCTTCGTCCCGAGCCCGACGGGCGTTCGGCCCCTCGTCGCCAGAGGCGTCCAACGGGAGACTGAACACCACTCCTACGGGCGCGTGTTCGTCCAAATGCGTCTTGAGCTGTTTGAGCGGAAACCGCCTCCCCTGCCGGCGGGTGAGGGTTCCCAGCGGATGTGCGTGCCGTTGCTCCGGATCGGAAATGGCGAGCCCGATGCGTTTCTCACCCCAGTCGACGGCGAGCAGCCGGCCAGTGGTCGGAAGTGTTGCTGCCGAGTGCGTCACACACGGCTACCCTTGCTGCATCGTTGCGAAGAATTCCTTGTTCGTCTTCGCCCGCTTCATCCGCTCCAAGAGGAACTCGATCGCCTCCACCGTGGGCATGTCGGCCAAGAAATTACGGAGCAGATAGGTCTTGTTGAGTTCCTCTGGTTCGAGGAGGAGCTCCTCTTTGCGCGTCGAGGTGCGCTGAACGTCGATGGCTGGATAGATGCGCCGGTCCGAGATCTTGCGGTCGAGCACCAATTCCATGTTGCCGGTGCCCTTGAACTCCTCGAAAATCACCTCATCCATTCGGCTTCCGGTTTCGATCAGGGCGGTGGCGATGATCGTGAGGGAACCTCCGCCGTCGATGTTGCGGGCGGCACCGAAGAACCGCTTCGGTTTCTGGAGGGCATTGGCGTCGACACCACCGGAGAGAATCTTCCCTGAGTGTGGGATCACTACATTGTGTGCGCGTGCCAGTCGCGTGATCGAGTCGAGCAGGATCACGACGTCCTTCTTGTGCTCGACGAGGCGGCGGGCTTTCTCGAGCACCATGTCCGCCACCTGTACGTGTCTGTCGGCCGGCTCGTCAAACGTCGACGCGATGACCTCGGCATCGACATTCTCCTCCATGTCCGTGACCTCTTCGGGCCGCTCGTCGATCAGCAGCACGATGAGCGTGGCCTCCGGCATGTTTTCGTGAATCGCGTTCGCGATCTTCTGAAGGAGGATGGTTTTACCGGCCTTGGGTGGGGCGACGATCAATCCGCGTTGACCGAATCCGATGGGCGACAGTAGGTCGATGACCCGGCAGGAGAGATCTTGGTCTTTGCGTTCCAGGGGGATTCGTCGATCCGGGTACCGCGGCTTCAAGTTGTCGAACGCGATGCGGTGTTTCGCATCGTCGGGGTTGCCGAAGTTGACGCTCTCGACCTTGAGCAGCGCCAGGTAGCGCTCCCCCTCTTTCGGTGGCCGTACCTGACCCTGCACCGTGTCACCCGTTCGCAGATCGAACCGCTTGATCTGGCTCGGACTGACGTAGATATCATCCGGCCCGTACAGGTAATTCCAGTCCTGGCTTCGGAGGAATCCGTAGCCTTCCGGGAGAATCTCCAAGACACCTTCCCCGCGCAGGACGGTGTCGGAATCGAGCAGCGACTGCTCGATCTTGAAGATCAGATCCTGCTTGCGCAGGCCTGAGTAGTTGGTGATGTTCAACTCTTCGGCCATCGCGTTTAACTGTGCGACGGACTTCTGCTTGAGTTCAGTGATGTCCACGGTGGGGGGACTCCATGCTTCCGGCTACTTCCTTATGGTGTGACGAACGCGACGCAGCCCTCGGCGGGGCCGTGCGAGAAGTGTTGCCTGGAGGTATCGGTACGGGGTTTCTCGGTGAAGTGAAAGCTTCTCATAATAGAGTTCGCCAGGGGACCAGTCAAGAGTGTCCCTGAATCAGATTTCCCCGTTTTTCAGCTATTGGCGCGTCTCCTCCGCCCTCGACCGGGAGGTAGTGGACGCCGTCTTGTCCCCGGAATACACCTCCCGTACGCCGGAGCTTCTCGAGGTTCTGAAGAAGTGGCCCGGCACCTACTATTGGTCCCGGGCGGAGGGGGCAAACCGGCTGGTCCTCATCCGATCCCTAGGTCCGGCACCTGCGGACCGGTGGGGACTCCACGTGGGGTTGTTCGTTGCCACCTTCCTCACCGTGTGGGTGGCAGGAGCGGTCCTCATGGTTCCCACGCTCCAATTCAGCTTTCCGATGAGCCCCGAGTTCATGGTGCTGTGGGAGTCCGTCCTGGAGTGGATCCACGCGTCCACCCCCGGGCTGGGATTCGCCGTCGCCTTGATGGGCATCCTCTTGACTCACGAGATGGGACACTACGTCGTGGCGCGGCGCTACCACATCAACGCCTCCCTGCCGTATTTCCTTCCGGCTCCGCCCCAACTCAACTTCATTGGAACGTTTGGGGCATTCATCAGGCTGCGGAGTCCCATTGTCGACCGTCGCCAGCTGCTCGACGTGGGTGCAGGAGGGCCGTGGGCCGGCCTTGTGGTGGCCGTGGCCGTCTTGGTGATCGGTCTGCTCAACTCCCAGGTCATGCCGGGGGTACAGGGGGAGACCCGCCAGTTCATCTATTTCGGCAACACCCCGTTCTATCTCGGCGACTCCCTCCTCATGTCGGTGGCGAGGACGTGGTTGGTGGGGGAGGGAACCGTGCAGCTGCACCCCATCGCCCTGGCGGGATGGTTTGGGGTGTTCGTGACCATGCTCAACCTCCTGCCCCTGGGCCAGCTGGACGGCGGCCACATCCTCTATGCCCTCGTGGGCCGGCATCAGGCGGTGGTGGGCAAGATGATGTGGTATGGCCTGGTGGTGTTGGGCTTTCAGTTCTGGGGGTGGTGGGTTTGGGCAGCCCTCATCCTGATTCTGGGCCGGGGCCGGATTGCGCACCCGTCCGTGCTGGATCCCCACCGGCCGATACCGGCGAGTCGTTGGACGGTCGGGCTCGCCACCGCAGTGCTCTTCGTGGCCACCTTCACGGCCGATCCGCTGCCCACGATCCCCTAGTCCTGCGGTGGATGAGCGCCGGCCGCGAGGGAGGGTCCTCGGTGGTCGCCCCTATAGTAATGGAAGGCAAGGTTCGAGCCGTGGAACCTGGCTGGGGCGGGTTGGGTAGGCTCCATTGGTTGTGACTGCTCGCTCACTATTGCGTAAGTCACAGGTAATATTATATTTACGAAACTCTTCGGAAGATCTGGATGTCCGCGAATTCAGCTCCTCGATACAATCGGCCTCACCCCACAGAGCCAGTCATGCACGACCTGCCTCCGATTCGCTACGGAGAGGACATCGTTGGGTTGCGACTGGTGCTCAGGAGGGCTGAGGACGGTTCATGGCGGGGTCGGCTTCTCTTCGGGTCCGGTGAGGGCCAGGAAGCGGTGGCCACGGCCGAAATCTTCTTCGGGGCCACCGAGCCCGATTTGTGGGACTCGGTCCGGGATCTGCGGGACCATCACGTCCGGGACTTGTATCGGTCGTTGATAGCGGAATGACCGGGGGCGGCTCTGCCAACGAGCGCTTTCGGAAATTGCGTCACGACCTGGCCAACCCACTGTCTGCCATACTCGCCGAAGCGCAGCTGCTCCTGATGCGGGAGCCCTCCTTCGACGACGAGACCCAGCAGTCCCTCCAGACCATCGAGGACCAGGCCCGGCGCATGAGGGACTTGCTCCGACAGCGCTGACCGGTACCCCGGTTCATCCCCCCAAATCAGGTCGCCCTTGACGCTCCGCGGTTCCGCGGGACAATTTCTCAGCTCGCTCTCCGTTCACGCTGAGATGCAGATGGCTGATCGTATTCTTGACAACCGACGTTTTCGTGTTTGGCAGGTGCAGCGATCTCTGACCGCGGTCTCGGCTGTTTTGGCGGCGGCCTGTCTGCCGGGCGGAACGTCCGAAGTCTCCCCCCAAGAGATCCCCGACCTCCAGGTGCAGCTCGAGAGCGAGCCCAACAACGGCGAGCTGCTGCTCCGGTATGGTGCGGCGCTCTTTGCCGCGGGGCGGTGTGACAGTGCGATGACGGTCGCCCGCCGGGGCGGGGAGTCTCGGCCGGCCGATGCCCTCGGACCGCTGGTCGTCGGCCAGTGTCTGGAGCAAGCCGGCGACTACGACGAGGCCATTGCCACCTACACGGCCTTCACCACAAACCATGGAGACAGCCGCGGCGCCCCGGCGGTGCGCGCCCGGGAGATGTTCGCGCGGCGAGATCGGTCCATGGCCCTTGCGCGCCAGGCGCTGGCCCGCGAGCAGGTGCTG
>JBDHAF010000005.1:0-53460 GCA_039588255.1 Gemmatimonadota bacterium
TTCTCGATGTTGTAGACGCCGTTGCGGTTCATGAGCCACTGGTGTCCCTCAAACGGCCGGTCCGGATTCTCGCCGGGAACCGCTTCCACCGCCCAGTTGTCGGCTCCGGTCATGACGATCTTCTGCTCGACGAGCCATTTGACGGTGGTCACGCCCGGGCCCGGGTTGTCGCCTACGTAGGCCGCGTTGTCTTCCATCCAGAGCGCACCGTGTCCCGTGTGGAACAGCACCACGTCGCCCTCCCGGATCTCCACGTTCTGTCTCTGGAGCGTCCCCTCGATGTCGGCGATGGTGATGATGTAGTCAGGCGCCAGCCGCTCGACGCCCTTGTAACTCGCCACGTCGAGTAGGACGCCCCGGGTGAAGATCGCCCCCACGTTCTCCACGCCGATCTTCGTGAGACCGTAGGTGTCGCCGAACTCGGAGAGTTTGAATCCGTTGTAAAAGACATCTTCGCCGTCGACGCGGGTGCCGATGTGGCCCAGGCCGTCGAACTGGGTTCCGATCTGCCCCAACTCGCCGCTCACCATCTCATCGTTGTAGACGATCTGGCCCGTGCCCATGGGTCCCCCCGTTGGCAGGCCCGGCATCGTGAGGCTGTAGTGCCGGTTCCCGAACAGGGGTATGCCGACCTCGTACACCCGCCCCAGCCGGTAGATCTCCCCTTCCTTTATAAGGCTCACCGCCTCGAGAACCTTGGCAGGGGTGATGCGGTTGGCGGCGCCCCGCTGGTCATCCGGCCCCCACTCGGACGGCCACCAGCGGGTGCCGGTTGGCGTTTGGGTGACCGCCGGGGTTGCGAGGAGGCACAGGAGACTCATGGAGATCATTGCCGGTCCGGTCGTGCAGTGACGGTAGAGCATGTGGTCCTCCCGGTTGGTCATTATCGGGTGGAATCTGTGGGGCGGTGACGCGCACGGCGAGTGCGGCGGGCGATCCCCGAATTTAATGAAGACTTCACTGGATTTCACTCCAGCAATTACGTCATGACCTCCTACCCGAACCGCGACTGGCAGCCGCGGCCCACATGAGGCCCGGTCCGAAGCTCTTCCAGAACGATCTTCCTGTCGCTGCCACCGGGCGTCGCTCGTTGGAGAACCGGACAAGTATTGAGTCTGGTCCACCCCAGGGGAAGCACCGGCCTCTGGCGGCTCGGACCACGCGTGGCCACTGTTACAGATGTTTCCGACAACGCACCGAGCAACTATGAACACAAAATCGATCCTCCCCCTCGCCGTACTCCTTCTCGTCTCCTGCACACCAGCGCACAGTCAACGGCCATCTACCGGGGCAATTCAGGAACTCTTGCTCAACGTGCAGGATGCGTACTCCGGCGAACGGGCGCGAGACGTCGTGGGCTTCGTGGAGCAGTACTGGAGAGTCCCGGGCAACACGGGCTTCGACGCTAGCATACGGAGAGTCGTTGACGATCTCGAAGACGCCGGGTACACGGCGGAAGAGATAGCCTATCCGGGAGCCCGCCTCACGTACCGCGTGGAACGGCGCCCCATGGCTCGCCCCACCTGGGAGCCGATCGATGCATCGCTGACAATCGTGGGTCGAGACGAACCACTCCTGGCACTCGCGACGAACCGGAGCATGATCACCGCCTATTCGTACTCGACGCCACCAAGCGGCGTCGAGGCGGAGGTGGTAGATGTGGGCGCTGGGCGTCCTGAGGACTTCGAGGGCGTCGATGTCAGTGGCAAGATCGTTTTCGGGGAAGCGAACACCGGACGGCTGTTTCGGGAAGCGGTGCAGCGGCGTGGCGCCGCAGGAGTGCTGTCATACGGCCTGCCGGCGTACAACCGGCCGGAGCGCTACCAGAACTCTATCTCCTTCGGGTCGATCCCATTGGATTCCATAGCACAGTCGTTTGGCCTGCGTCTGTCGTACGCCGCCCGTGAGACCCTGAAGAGCGCGTTGGCCGCCGGGCCGGTGCGCATGCACGTGATGACCGAGTCCCGGATCTACCCCTCAGAAGAATTGACGCTGGTTGCTGAGGTCCGAGGTGACACACACGCGGACGAGCGCTTCGTCTTCAGTGCTCACGTGCAGGAGCCCGGCGCCAACGACAACGCCTCGGGAGTGGGGGCGTTGAGTGAGATTGCTCGGGTCTTTGGCGAGGAGCACCGGGCGGGCCGGTTCGATCCAGCCCGCACCATCACCATGATCTGGGGAGACGAGATCAGCTCCACACGGCGGTACCTCGAGGAGGACTCCACGCGCACGGCCGGTGTGCTTTGGGGGCTGAGTCTCGACATGGTGGGGGAGGACACCGAGAAGACGGGCGGGACGTTTCTCATCGAGAAGATGCCCGACCCCTCATCGGTATGGACTCGGGGAGATGACCAGCACACCGAGTGGGGCGGGCGGCCTCTCACGGTGGATCAACTCACCCCCCATTACTTCAACGACTTCGTCCTCAACCGCTGTCTGGACCAGGCTGCCGGAACCGGGTGGGTGGTGAAGACCAATCCCTACGAGGGAGGCAGCGACCACGTACCGTTCCTCCGCGCGGGAAAACCCGGCCTTCTATTGTGGCACTTCACCGACGTGTTCTACCACACGGATCGGGATCGACTGGAGATGGTTTCTGCGGAGACCCTGAAGAACGCGGGCGTGTGCGCCGCGGTGACGGCGATGACCCTAACCGCTGCCGATGGGGAGACCGCGCGGTTCGTCATCGAGGAATTGGAGCGCAGCGCCGTGGATCGCCTGGACGCCGAGGCGGCGCTGAGCCGGGCGGCTGTGGCATCCGGTGAAGCGGTCGAAGAGCAGCGCACGATTCTTCGAACGTGGACCGAGTGGTACGAGGCGGCGATTCGGACCGCCGAGGACATCGAGCTGGGCGGAGCGTCTGTGGAGACGTTGGAGGCGCTGGAGCAGGCAGTCGCACGAGTGCGAGAGCGCGGAGATAGTCTTGGCGTGTTATTGGAAGGACCCGGCTAGTTCTCCGCCTGTCCCTCAAACCGCTCGGCGTGCTGCACGCTCCGCCGGAGTTTCGGCTCGAACTCACCCAGCGGTCCCACACATTGCTCCAGGAGCTTGCGTAGGCGTGCGGTCAACTGGGCTGCCTCGAGGGGCGGATTCGTGGCGATGGAGTCCTGCCACAGCGACTCGGCCTCGTCGTGAAACGCGATCACCACGTCGATTTCGTCCTCGGTGTACTTCTTGTGCGCGGCGCCCTCCCGAATGTCCGACACGACTCCGCCCAACATGATCTGTATCGATTCGCGTGCTCCCAACCCTACGGTCGAGAAGCGCTTGACAAACTCTTCTCTGCGACTGTCTCCCATCACAGATCTCCTTCGAGAGTCTCGCCCCTAATCTAGCAACCCAGCTGGCGGAACGGGCCCTGCCGATGAGACCCTCGCGCGGCCTACCGCCCGAGCCATATCTTAAGCCCTCATGAAAAGAGGAGTTCGGCGGCTCGGTCTGGCCCTGGCGGCGGTTCTGGGCGTCCTTGCCGTCGGGCCTACCGGGTGCAGCCCCGGGCGGGGGCCCCTCGAGCTGAAGCTGGCCCACTCGGGCCCTCCCGAGTCGCTCATCGGTCTGGCGGCGGACGAGTTCGCCAGCCGCGCCAACGAGCGGCTCGGCGGTCGGGCGATGGTCGTGGTGTTCGGGTCGAGCCTCCTGGGGGGCGACGAAGTCGTGCTCCAGAAGGTCAAGCTCGGCACGGTCGACATGTCGCTGACGTCCACGGTGCTGTCCTCCCTGGTCGATGCCCTGGCGCTTTTCGAGATGCCGTATCTCGTGAGAGACCGGCAGCACATGCTGCGCATCGAGGAGGAGCTCTTCTGGTCGGCGCTGGAGCCCTACGTCGAGGAGGAAGGCTACAAGGTCATAGCGGTGTGGGAGAACGGGTTTCGCCACGTGACGAACAACATCCGGCCGATCGTCACACCCGACGACCTGCAGGGTCTCAAGTTGCGAACGCCAAGGAGTCCGTGGCGCGTCAAGGTATTTGAGGCGTTCGGAGCAAATCCGTCTCCCTTGTCGTTCTCCGAGCTGTTTATGGCTTTGCAGACCGGCGTGATGGACGGTCAGGAGAACCCGTTGAGCAACATCGTGACGTCGGGTCTCCACGAGGTGCAAGAGTACTTGTCACTGACGCGGCACGTGTACAGCCCGGCGTATCTGACGGTCGGAGCGGAGCAGTGGGCCCGACTCCCGGCCGACGTCCGGCGGGTGCTCGAGGAAACGGCCCGGGAGGTCCAGGGTTTCGCCCTGGAAACCGCCGAGGAATTGGACACGCGGTTGCTTCGGGAGCTGCGGGACGCAGGGATGCAGATCAACGAGGCGGACCGGGGGAGCTTTGTAAACGCGAGCCAAGCGATCTATAATGAGTTCGATGCCGTAGTTCCTGGCGGCCGGGAGCTGATCGACCGAGCGCTGGGGTTGGCCGAGAGATAGGGAAGGATTCACGCATGCAGATCGATCCCAAGAAGTGTGTGGCGTGCGGCAACTGTGTCGCAGTGTGTCCCATGGGGGCGATCTACATCGACCGCAGTGTCAACCGGGCCACGGTGAACACGGAGGAATGCGTCGAGTGTTACACCTGCCATCGGGGGATGAGCATGGAGCGGCTCAACCCCACGGTGGTGCGTACGGTGCGCCGGGTGCTTCATGTGTTTCGCCTGCGATTCGATCCCGAACCGGATGTGTGTCCAACCTCCGCCATCACGCCCGACGAGCTGGTGTGGCCCCGGGTCGTCCGGCGGGCATTCAGCGACGTCACCGCGTCCCACGAAAGCACCGGGGTCCATGGCCGGGGCACCGAGGAGGTCAAGACGAACGATGTAACCAACCGCTTGGGCGTGGGGCGTATCGGTTTGACCGTGGAGCTGGGACGGCCGGGCATCGGTGTGTGGTTCCGAGACGTGCAGCACGTGACCAAATCGTTGGCAGACTCGGGCGTGGGTTTCGAGGAAAAAAATCCCGTGACGAGCCTCATGGCCGATCGGGAGCAAGGTCTGTTGAATCCCGAGATCCTGAACGAGAAGGTGATGTCGGTCATCATCGAGTTCAACACGGCCGAAGCGGATATCGTTGGCGTGTTGCAGCTGCTGCGAAGGATCTCACAGGAGATTCCCACGATCCTGGCCCTCGGGCTCTCGGTGCGCTGCGACGATGAGGGGAACACGGACATCGAGGAACTACTGCGCGAGCATGATTTCGAGTTCAACCGAGCCAAGACCAACATCGGGATCGGCCGAGCCGAGTTGGCCGTTGCGGCCACCGTCTAGAGGAGAAGCACGTGACCCACACGCTGCACCGCTTTGGGAAGAAGGACAGCCTGTCCCAGGACTTCATCGTGACGGCGATGCCCGCCCGGGGCTTCAACGACCAGGGCTGCGTTCCCAAGCAGAAGACCTTTCTCCGAACGGCGCTGGAGTACAAGCCCGTCAACATCGGCAACGCCATCAAGGGGGCAGAGCACCGGGCATCGAAAGACCTGCGGCCTACGGCGCATTGGCACCGCGATACCTCGCCCGATCCTGAGCTGGTCATCGAGGAAGTCGATCGGCCCACCACCGTGTCGGCGGTGTTCGACGACTACGCGTCGATGCAGGCGTTCGTCGCGAAGTTGGTGGAAATTGACCTTGGCCTCTCGGTGAACATCTCGTCGGTACCGGACCAAGCGGCGAAGTGTTGTGGTGAGTGCGGTGTCGTCCGGCACAGCATCGAGTACTCCCTGGGTTTCCAGGGCGCCACCGAAAAGCTCCCTGACGACACGACCATGCAGCTCTCCACCATGTGCGGACACGGCATGGTGTCTGCCACGTTTGCCCGGAAGATGACCGACTGGGTCAGATCCGGGCGCCGCACGCCCGAGGAGGCTACTAAATACATGGCCCGGTTCTGTGTGTGCGGCAGCTTCAACCCGGCCAGGGCCGAGAAAATCCTCCAACAGGCAGCGGAAGGAAAGTGAGTGGGTGACGTGAGCATTGTGGAGGAAGTGGGACGGGAAACGCTCCATCGGATGCTCTACTACATGAAGCTCCACCGCGCCTACGAGGACCGGATCGAGGTCGTCTACCGCCAGGGCAAGCTCGCCGGGCCGGTGTTCGTGGGTCGCGGACAAGAGGCGGTCGGCGTCGGAAGTGCCATCCAATTGGGCAAAGACGATTTCATCTTTCCCTCCCACCGGGACCTGGGCGCGTTCTTCATCAGGGGCATGACGACGGAGGCTGTTTCACTCCAGTACTTCGGGCGGCGGGATGGTCCGATGCGAGGCCGAGACGGCAACACCCATATGGGGGACTGGAGTCTCAACATCGGCATCTTCGTGAGCCAGATGGCGGACACCGTTCCGGTGGCTGCCGGAGTTGCGCTGGCACTCAAGCGACGCGGTGAGAACAACATCGTGTTGTGCTACAACGGCGACGGTGCCACCAGTCGGGGGGACTGGCACGAGGGGCTGAACCTCGCCGCCATCATGCAGCTTCCCGTCGTGTACTTCTGCGTGAACAACCAGTACGCGTATTCGACACCCGTGGAGAAGCAGATGGCGGTGGAGGGCGTCGCGGAGCGGGCATCGGGGTACGGCATGCCGGTGGATTCCGTCGACGGGAACGACGTGCTGGCCGTGTACGCCAGTGCCAGGGTGGCCATCGAGCGTGCCCGGAGCGGCGCGGGACCATCCTTGATCGAGTGTATCACATACCGGATGACCGGACACGGCTCTCACGACGATGCCAGGTACGTTCCCGAGCGGTTCTTCGAGGAGGGCAGAGAGAAGGACCCCATCCCCCGCTTTGTCGCCACACTCCGGGAACACGACATGGTGTCGAGCGACGAAGTCGCACACATGGACGCCCGCATCGACTTGGAGGTAGAGGATGCCATGGAGAAAGGCGAGGCGGGTGCGTTGCCCGAGGGTCCCGAAGCGCTGACCGGCGTCTACGCGGAGTAGCACGTGATTACCTACCTCGAAGCCATCAGTCAGGCACTCCGCGAGGAAATGCACCGCGATCCCGATGTCTTTCTCATCGGCGAGGACATCGGAGACTTCGGCGGAGCTTTCAAGGTCACCGAAGGATTTCTCGAGGAATTCGGCGTGGACCGGGTGATCGACACGCCCATCGCGGAGGCGGGCTTCACCGGCATGGCGGTGGGGGCGGCGATGATGGGCATGCGGCCAGTGGTGGAGTATCAGTTCAGCGACTTCATGTCCTGTGCCTTCGATCAGATAACGAACTTCGCTGCGAAGACACACTATCGGTTTGGCGTACCTGTCCCCGTGGTGTTCCGGGCTCCCACCGGCGGCGGATTCAACGGCGGGCCATTTCATTCGGGCTGCTTGGAGTCTTACTTCGTGCACACGGCAGGGCTCAAGATCGTGGCCCCCGCCACCGTGTACGACGCCAAGGGGCTCCTCAAGGCCGCCATCCGGGACAACAACCCGGTGCTGTATCTGGAGCACAAGCACCTGTACCGTCGCGTGAAGGCCGAGTTGAACGGCGACGATTACGTCGTTCCCTTGGACAAGGAAACGGTTCTCACCTCGGTCCAAAAGACGGGCAAGGTGTTGATCGTGCACGAGGCCAGCAAGACCGGCGGATTCGCCGGCGAGTTGGCGGCGGTCATCGCGGACGAAGCCTTCGAGTTTCTGGACGGTCCGATTCGCCGCGTCACAGCGCCGGACATTCCCGTTCCCTTCAGTCCACCACTGGAGGACTTCTATTTGCCCAGTGCAGACGACGTGGCGGCGGCGGCACGGCGACTTCTCCAGTTTTGAGGAATGATGCGACGCTACACGATCCTGGCCTTCGGCGCTCTTGCCTGGTCGGCGTGTACCGGTGGAAGCGAATCAGCGTACTATCCGCCTCCCGGCGACAACTGGGAAACGCGAACGCCCGCAGAAGTCGGTATGGATGCCGCGCTGGTTGAGCAAGCCGTCGAATACGCCAAGGCCCACGACAGCGAAGTGGTGCCGTACGACTATTCGGGCCACGAAGAGAAGTTCGGCAAGCTCGAAGGACCCTTGCCGGAGGACCGGGGTGGTCCGGCGGGAGTCATTCTCCGGCACGGGTACATCGTGGCCGAGTGGGGTGACACCAGACGCGCCGACCTGAGCTTCAGCGTCACCAAGAGCTTCGTTTCCACCATGGCCGGCTTGGCGTTCGATCGAGGCTTGATCGCGAGCACGCAGGATCCCATCGGCAAATACGTGAGGGACGGAAAGTTCGACTCGCCCCACAACGCCCAGATCACGTGGGAGATCCTGCTGCAACAATCCAGTGAGTGGGAGGGCGAGCTGTTCGGCAAGTCGGACACGGCGGACTTCTATCACCGAAGAGGAAGAGAGCTTCCCCGGCAGGTGCCTGGAACCCACTACGAGTACAACGACGTGCGGGTGAACCTGGCATCCTACTCCATCCTCCAGGTGTGGCGACGTTCGCTGCCGGAGCTCCTTAAGGAGCTGGTCATGGATCCCATCGGGGCGTCGGACAGTTGGACGTGGCACGGGTACCGCACGTCCGACGTAGAGATCGACGGGCAGACCATCAACTCTGTGGCCGGAGGCGGACACTGGGGCGGCGGCCTCTGGATCAGCGCCCGGGACATGGCGCGGTTCGGCTATCTCTTTCTGCGGCGCGGCACGTGGGACGGTAACGCCATCATCTCGCCCGAATGGATCGAGATGGCCACCACGCCAAGTGTGTTACGTCGGGACTACGGTTATATGTGGTGGCTCACCCCCGACGACGCCGACCCGCCGGGCATGCCGGCTTCCACTTTTGCCGCCCGGGGGTACGGCTCGAATATGATCTGGATCGACGCGGAGCGCGATCTGGTTGTGGTGTTGCGCTGGTTCGGGGGTAGGGCCCCGGAGTTTCTTGGGCCACTGGTGGAATCAGTGGAGCCGGGTACGGTCAGCCCTTAGGTCTCAGGAGCTCCTGGAACGGCGGGTAGTCGTGGAGGTTTTCCAGGTCCATGTCCCGGTGTAGCCAGATCGTGAACGCGCGCCCCTGGGCGTAGGCGTCTTGCAGCAGGGCCATGGCGCGCTCCCTGTCCCCGAGGACAGCGGCGATACAGGCCTGCCAGTACGGCTCGCGCCCAAAGTCATAGGGGTCCGCCAGGCCGACGAGGCTCTCGCTGATCCGCAACGCATCGTCCCGATCGCCCCGCCGCGCGGCCAGCGTGCCCAGGAATCCCTGATGGTTGACGTCGTCCGGGAAGTCGGCGGCGAGACCCTCGACGATCTCTCGAGCCTCATCCCAAAGCTCCGCCGTGTAGTATGCCATCAAGAAGTCGAAACGCCGCTGTCGCGTCGTCATCTCTGCCGGATGTGCGAGGTACCAATCGATCGCACGACCAATCACCTCGATTGCCTCGTTGCGATACCCATGGGCGCGAAGCTCGCCGGCGGCGTTGCCGATGACGTAGGCAGGAACCCACGCTCCCTGTTGCGGCAGCATTAGACTCGCCTCGAGTCGACGGTCGAGCTCGTCCAATTGTCCCAGCGCCGCCAGGGCTCTTGTCTCGTTGTTGAGGACAATCAACATGTCGGGGTACTCTTCGACCCCCCGGCGTGCCTCCGCCAGCTCACGCCGATGGTCCCCCCCCATGTGGTGCGCCTGAGTCAGGCCGTCCCAGACGATAGCGAAGTCACCATGATACCCCTCCGCAAAGACTTCGAAGGCCTCGACGGCCTCGCGGGTGTGGTTGAGGTTTAGGGCTGCCCACCCGCGATCCAGCTCTGCGCCCCTCGCCCGCGTCGCCTCGAGGGCATCAAAGCGGCGTCCCTCCACCAGGGCCAGCACCCAGTCCAGAGCGTCGCGTTGAGACGGTGTGAGTTGCGGGCGGAGCTCGGCGAGCCGTTGTGCATGGGAATCAGCCGCAGCCGTTTGGCGGAGGTTGAGATACGTGATGGCGACGAAGTAGCGCGCGTCGAAGAACGTGGAGTCGGCTGCCACCGCCCGCTGAAAGGACGCGAGGGCTTCGGGGAATTGCTGTCGGTCAAAGAGGGGACGGCCCTCGATGAAGTGGCGATAGGCCTCCAGGGACGGAGGGGGCGTGCCTGACGCAAGCCTGTACGTCCGTGGATCCAGTTCGGCCGCGAGCGTTTCCGTCACGCGCTGTCGCAGACTATCGACGACTTCTCCGACCGTAACCGCGGGCCCGGCAACCGGCGCGACGGCTTGCAGCAGTCGGTCGTTCCCGGCATCGATCACTTGCGCTCGAAACTCCAGGGAGTCACCGCGACGATAGTACGCGCCGGCCACGACGGTCCCGGCTCCGGTCATTCCGGCGGACGCCGCCACGCCGCCCGCCCCCGAGGCGCCGGCGGCGACGTTATCGGGACCGCCCACCAAACCCGTCGCCGTGGGGACGACGTCGATTACGTCGATCTGTTGCAGTCCCTGGGCGATCCAATCCGCCGCCATCTTGCCGAACACCGCCATGGTCGTGTCCCCGGTGCGGTTCTCGAACGGCATGACGAGCACGCGGTTCCGATTGAGTACCGGCCCTCGGTCCTGCGTCACGAACACGCGATTCTGATTGAGGTCGGGCCACAGCCACACCAGGGCGGCGACGATGATAGCTGCAGCCGCGACGGCCGCAGCGATGGCCCGGCGCTTTCCCCTGCGCCGAGCGGCAGGTACGCCTGCCGGCGTCGCAATCGCAGCCGGTGCCAGCGCGTCCGCGAACTCCGCCGCGGTGGCGAAGCGGTCGATGGGCAGCCGCGCCAACGCCTTCATCACCGCTTCGTCCAGGGATTCGGTTACTGTGTCCCGGAGCGTGCGTGGGCGCGTCGGTCGCTCGGTCAACAACTTGGAGATGATGGCTTGCGACGTGGCGCCGGTGTAGGGCGGCTCCCGTACCAGCATCTCGTACAGCACCGCCCCCAAGGAGTAGATGTCGGTCCGGGCGTCGAGTTGCTGGTCGCCCGTCGCTTGCTCGGGACTCATGTACGATGGTGTTCCGAGGGAGAGCCCTGTCTCGGTCAATCGAGGTCCACCGGCGGCGCGGACGGCCAACGCGATGCCGAAGTCGGCCACCATGGCGCCGCCTTCGTGGAGCAGGATGTTCTCCGGTTTGATGTCCCGGTGGATGACCCCTCGGCGATGCGCGTAGTCCAGTGCCTCGGCCACCGTCTTCGTGATCTCCAGGGCTTCGTCGATGGTGAGTTGTTGTTCTCGGGCGAGCTTGTCCCGCAGCGATTCCCCCTCCACGTAGGGCATGACGTAGTAGAGCAACCCGTCCGCCTCGCCGGAATCGATGAGTGTGAGGATGTGGGGGTGCTCGAGGCCGGCGGTGATCTTGATCTCCTGCAAGAACCGCTTCGCGCCGATCACCGCCGCCAGCTCCGGCTGGAACACCTTCATGGCGACGTGGCGCTCGTGCCTGATGTCGTGGGCGAGGTACACCGTCGCCATCCCGCCCCGTCCGATGAGACGCTCGATGCGATAGCGCTTGCCCAGTGCCCGGCTCAGGCGAGCGGCGTCCTCATCCAAGCCCGGGCCGCCGATGGGGGATACAGGTTGCCGAGCTGCCCAATCCTCCTCCGATCCGGTGGGTTCGATGGTTGCCTCGCCCGCCTCCGGGATGGCCCCCTCGGCCTCTCTCGGCTTGCCTGCGGTGATCCGGTCCGCCGGCTCCTCGCTCCGGGACCGGACTTCCGCTATCAGGGCCTGTGTCTCCGGGGCGGGCTCCAGCTCCAGCTCGTCGCGGAGCCTGCGGGCGAACGCCTCGTACTCCCGGACCGCGCCGGCACGATCGCCCACGCGGTCCAGCAGCTTGATGGCCCGTCGCAGCAACCGCTCGTCGTGGGGCGCCAGATTCACAGCCCGGCGCCCCCAGCGCGCCGCCACCGTGGGATTGGCGTCCTCGACACCCTGATTAGCCAGCTCCCAGGCCGCCGTGGCGGCCCGCTGTCGCAACGCGGTCCGGCGCTCGTCCAGCCAACGCTCGAACTCCCGAGCATCGGCGACGAAGAACCCCTGGAGGAACTCTCCCTTGTACAGGGTCAGGGCCGCTTCCCGGTCCCCCCGGTCTAACGCCTCCTCGAAGGCAGCGGCGTCACATAGAAGGCGCTTGCCGTCCACCCCCACCTCGTCCTCGCCCCGTCCCACGATCACCCCCTCGCCCAGGGATTGCCGCAAGTAGTAGAGCGACTGCCGCAGTGCCTTCCGCGCCCGTTCCTGGTCGAGCTCCTCCCAGAACAGGGCCAGGAGGGTGTCCCGACGGTGGAACCCCCGCGGCGTGCTCGCGGCCAGATAGGACAGCAACGCGAGAAGCTTGGGCCGCGAGAGGATCGACCGGAGCTCGTCGCCCTCGGCCCCCTCGAGGTGGGCCATGCCGAGCGTTCGAAACTCGATCACGGTGCGGACCGCCGGACCGTCATGGTGGTCTCCCTCAGGTGACGCAGAGGTGGACGGCTGGGAGACGGGCGTTGTGTAACGTCGTCCCGAATCGTTGAAACATTGAGCCTCACCCAAGGCCAGGCAAGAACAGTAGGGATTCTCGTGAAGATCACTCCATTGCCGTCGGTAGAAACCAGAGGCGTCGTTCGTATATGGAGTGCTGGGGGCACGATGAGGGCCAAGGGCCAGTCGGGCCAAGGGGAGAGGCGGGATCACGAAGGAGGAGTGCAATGAGACGAGTACGGACTTTCTTAGGAACGACCATGGCGGCCGCGATGCTGGTCGGCTGCGGTGATTCCACGGGGCCGGGGACGGTGCAGGAGGGCTCCCAGTGGATTGGGGATGTGTCGCTGGGGCAGACGATAGAGATCAAGGGCGTGACGGGTGACATCAAGGCTTATCTCACGTCAGAATCCCAGGTAACGGTCACCTGGTCCAAGGAGGGGTGGCGGGACGATCCGTCCGAGGTTCGGGTTGAGGTTGTCCAACACGGTGACGGTGTAACGATTTGCGCCGTTTATCCCACTGACCCGGGACGCCACCCGAACGAGTGCGCTCCGGGATTGGCTGGGAACCTTGGCGCGAACAACAACGACGTGGCGGTGAACTTCACCGTGTGGGTGCCGGTGGGGGTGCATTTCAGCGGCCTCATCGTGACGGGTTCCGTAGAAGCAATGGAGCTCCAGGGTGACGCGTTCGGGACGACCGTGACGGGTGACGTGAACCTGTCGACAACGGGCGTCGCCGAGGCAATCACGGTGACCGGTTCCATCAATGTCTCGATTGGGGAAACCGACTGGGGCCGCAACCTGAACTTCACGACGGTTACGGGGAGTGTCACGGCGACGGTTCCTGCAGCCACGAACGCCGAAGTGCAGCTCACGACAGTGACCGGGAGTATCCATTCAGATTTTGGCCTCCATGAGGTTTCCCAGGGCAGTGCACGGGGGACGATTGGGAGTGGCGGGCCGTTGCTGCGGCTGACGACGGTGACGGGGAGTGTCAACCTCAGGAGAGGAGCGTAATCACAACGCCTCTTTAGCTCGAACGGTGGAGGGTCGACATCTCGTCGTCCCTCCACCAAGCGTCAGCTGTGTTGTACCCCTACCAGATGCCCCAGCCCGATATCGTGCAACAACACCTCGTACCTCGGATCTTGATGCAGACCGATCACCCGCGGAGCGACCGTGAGATAGAGGAGATTACAGTCGCGGTCTTGCTTCGCCTGGGCAAGCCACCCAAACGCCCCATCCATGTCGCCCAGCCCGGCGTGAACCGCAGCCAACCAGAAGCCTGACACGTAGCCCCGTTTCGACCGCTCGGTAAGTTCCGCCAAGATGTTGCGTGCTTTGGCCGTGTCGCCTTTGGCGGCGTACGATATCCCCAGTATTCCGAACGGGGCTACCGCACCCCCGCCGAGCTCCGCACACCGTTCCGCTGCGGTTACGGCCTCCTCGAACCTTCCCTTGCGGCCAAGGACATCAGCCAACCCCAAGTATCCAAGAGGATTGCTCGGATCCATGTCGATCATTTGGCGACATTGCTCGAGTCCCTCGTCGAGATGCCCGAACAAATAGTACACGAATGCGAGCCTGGACTTCGTGGAGAACGTGAGGGGATCAAGTTCGATGGCTCGTCTGGTTGCCGCCGTGGCCTCATCGAACCGGTGTTCCACGTACGTCCAGTAGAACTCGTACCAGAAGTGTGCGTCGGCGGAGTTGGGGTTGGCGGCAATTGCGTGTTCGATACCCCTCCTCGCGGCGGGGTAGTCCCATTCGTAAAACATCGCCACCAGCGCGCGAGCGAGTTGGGCTTCGGCCAGGCTCGCGTCGATTTGAAGCGCCCGGTCCGCTGCACTCCTCGCCTTCGGCATCGTTTCCCTGCTCGGCAACATTGAGAATCCGATGGATTGAATCGTGTACGCTTCGGCGAGAGCGGCATGTCCCGGTGCGAAATCCGGATCTCGTTGGAGCGACTGGTTGTAGCACACGATGGCCTTCTCCATCCCATCCGGTGTGAAGGTCATGCGGTGATAACGTCCGCGGAGATAGGTGTCGTATGCTTCGACGTCGAGCCTGCCGCTGAACCGCGGGCCCTCTGCAGGGTGTGCCGGTTCTGTGGAGAGGCGTACGGCAATCGCCTGGGCGATCTCGTCTTGGATGGCGAAGACGTCCTCGAGCTCGCGGTCGAATCGTTCGGACCAGATGTGATGCCCACCGGATACGTCGATGAGTTGGGCCGTGATCCGGACCCGATTGCCTGCACGCCGAACACTGCCCTCGAGCAGTGTTGCGACATTCAGCTTTTGACCGATCTCGCGGACATCACACTCCTTGCCCCTGAAAGCGAACGCAGAGGTCCGAGCAGTCACGCGAAGAGCAGGGATTTGGGCCAGAGCGTTGATCACCTCCTCCGTCATTCCGTCGCTGAAGTACTCGTTTTCCGGATCGGCACTCATGTTCGCGAAGGGAAGGACAGCAATCGAGTTGTCCGAAATGGTGCTCTCCACAGGAGCGGCGCCGCCCAACGCGCGTGCGAACTCCAGCGCCGTCGCGTGTCGGTCGGCGGGCGCCTTGGAGAGTGCCTTGGCAATGGTCCCTTCCAGGGTGGCTGGCACGGTCTCCCGAATGGCACGGAGCGACGGTACGGCTTCCACCGACTTCCGAGCCACAATCGCCTGCGCCGTCGTCCCGGTGAAGGGAGGCTCTCCGGACAACATCTCATACAGCACACAGCCGAGGGAGTAGATGTCCGTGCGGGCGTCGACCTTTTCCGCGCCGCTGCCCTGCTCGGGACTCATATAGACGGGCGTTCCCACGGCGAGACCCGTCGCCGTGAGCGATTCGTCGCCTGCCTCCGTCAGGGCCTTGGCGATGCCGAAGTCGGTGACGACAGCGTGACCGGCTGCGAACAGGATGTTCTCCGGTTTGATGTCTCGGTGTACCACATCGTGACTGTGAGCATAGCTCAGGGCATCCGCCACCTCCCGGGCTACCTGGATGGCATCGTCGATCGAAAGCCTCTCCTCGCGGTCGAGGCGATCCCGCAGCGACTCTCCCTCCACATATGGCATGACGTAGTAGAGGAAGCCGTCGGCCTCGCCCGAATCGTGGAGCGGAAGGATGTGGGGGTGGTTGAGATTGGCGGCGACCTTGATCTCGTGGAGGAATCGCTCGGTTCCCAGCGCCGCTGCGATTTCGGGGCGCAGGACCTTGAGCGCCACTTGGCGCTCGTGCTTGAGGTCGTCTGCGAGGTAGACGGTGGCCATTCCGCCCCGTCCGAGCTCACGGACCACGCCATATTGGTCGGCGAGAGTGACGTGGATGCGATCCAGCATGTCGGCCATGGAAGGAAGGTCGCTACCTGTCGCCCTGCTTGGTCCCCTCCACCATCTCCCGAATGCCACCGATCGACGTGAAGATCTCTAGCACGAGCATCACGACGGCCACGATCACCCAGATATGCCAAGGGTCCATATGCGCTCTCCGTTGACTATCTGCTCGCCACCTGCGCCCGTGCGGCGGCGAACGCCCGTTGATTCAAGTCCAGTAGACGCTCCGGGATCCGCTTCTGCAAGACCCGATCCCAGATTTCGTCGGGAATGTCCAAGAATTCAGCGAGCTTGCCGAGGAGCACCACGTTGGCGGCCCGGTAGTTCCCCATCTCGATCGCGATCTCGGTCGCATGCAGCGCCACGACGGTGAATCCCTTCTCCCGCAGGAAATCGATGGCGTCGTCGGGGTAGGGCCGCCGGTCGGCGGTGCGAATGGGCTCGACCTTGTGGTCGTTGACGATGATCGTGCCGTCGGGTTTCACGAAGTGGGCGTAGCGCAACGCCTCGAGCTTCTCGAGGGCGACCAGGTAATCCACTTCGCCGCGGCGCGCCATGGGGGAATACACCCGGTCGCCGAACCGCACGTGGCTGAACACCGATCCGCCTCGTTGGGCAACGCCGTGGAATTCGCCCTGCTTCGTGTCGTGCCCCGCCGCGACGGCCGCGAGGGCAAGCAGTTCGCTGGCAAGGACGGCTCCCTGTCCCCCGACCCCGGCGATCAGCACGTTGGTCACGGCCCCGGTCACACCCCCTCCCCCACGGTGATGGCATCCACAGGGCACATCTGGGCGCACAATGCACACCCGACGCACTCCCACTCCCGGATCGACGGCCGGTCAATGTCGGGTTCCCACACGAGCGCCGGGCAGCCCGTCTCCATGCACTCCTCGCACCGGATACAGCCTTCGATGTCCACCCAGTAGTGGACGTGCTCTTTGTTCTTTTCGGCGGGCAGCAACATGCACTGGCGCCGGGCGATGACCACCGACGGTCCGGGGTGGTCGAGCCCGGCCTTGATGGCGGATTCGGTGGAGCTGATGTCCCATGGATCGACGACCGTCACGTGCTCGACACCGAGGGACCGGACGAGTGTCTCGTAATCCACCGCGGGTGCGCTGTTCCCCTTGAGGGTGTGTCCGGTGCCGGGATGTTCTTGCTGGCCTGTCATACCCGTGGTGCTGTTGTCCAGCAGGATAGTGGTCGTGGGCACCTGGTTGTACGCCGCGCTGGCTAGGCTCGGCAGACCGCCGTGCAACAACGTCGAATCACCGATCACGGCGACCACACGGTCCTCGCCGGCTTTGTTGAACCCGGTGGCGGTACCGATGCTCGCTCCCATGCAAAATGTGGTGTGCATCGCCTGGAACGGCGGCAGGCACCCGAGGGTGTAGCATCCGATGTCCCCGGTCACCAAGACGCCCAGGTCCCGCAACACGCTGAAGACGCCTCGGTGGGGGCAGCCGGGACAGAGCACCGGTGGTCGGGGTAAGATCGCCACCTCCTGCGCGAAGTCGGACGGGAAGGTCGTACCGTTCAAGCCGGCGGACACGAGGTCGGCGCTCAATTCCCCGATATTCGAGAATCGGTCCTTGCCTATCACGTTGAGGATCCCGAAGCCGGCCATCTCCTGTTGGATGAACCCCTCGCTCTCCTCCACCACGTACACGGTGTCGAACCGGGTGCAAAACTCCTTGAGACGCTTCTCGGGCAACGGGTAGATCATCCCCAGCCTGAACACGGTAGCGTCGGGCGCAGCCTCCTTCACGTACTGGTAGGGGATCCCGTGGGTGACGACGCCGATCGTCGGGTCCCCTTCTTCGATGACGTTGCCCTCGAACTCCTCCGCAAACTCACACAGCGCATCGAGTTTCTTTTCGAGCTCGGGGCGACGGAACCGCGCATAAACGGGGATGGCGTACTGACGAGCCTTGCGGGAGAACTTTCTGCGCTCTGCTTCGGTCCGCTCACCTGGCTCCGCGATGCTTCGGGTGTGAGACAGACGAGTCGTCGTGCGAAACATGACCGGTGACTCGAACCGCTCGCTGATCTCGAACGCCATCCGGACCAGAGCCTTGGCCTCGGCGGCGGTGGAGGGTTCCAGGAGGGGTACCTTGGCCAGTTTGGCGAAGTACCGGCTGTCCTGCTCGTTCTGCGACGAGTACATGCCGGGATCGTCCGCGACGAGCACGACGAATCCGGCGTTGGTACCGGCGTAGGGGAAAACCATGAACGGATCGGCGGCCACGTTGAGGCCCACGTGCTTCATGGTCACCATCGTCCGGGCGCCGCCGAGGGCGGCCCCCATCCCCTCCTCGAAGGCCACCTTCTCGTTGGTGGACCACTGGGCGTCTACTTCGTCGAATCTCGCCAGGTTTTCGAGCACCTCGGTGCTGGGTGTGCCCGGGTACCCGGCAGCGAACGCGACGCCGGCCTCCCACGCGCCGTGGGCAATGGCCTCGTTGCCGGACATCAAGCGTGTCACGGTGGCTCTCGACTCCTGGCGAAGGCGTTGGGGAAGGGAATAATCCATTGATAAATAGGCCGTTAGCGCCTATCTAGACGTTATAGAATATCTGATGAATCCTTCATGGTTGGGGACTGGGGTGGTCGTGGAGGGGCCTCGGACATAGGCGTTGGCGGGGCAAATCTCTTGTTCCCAAATGCCCCAAATCGAGCTAGAATGACGCGCCTCCCGACCCGTGGATGAGGCCAGATACGCTACCGAGGCGGAACATGAACGAACAGAACAACGATCAATTCAACACGCGCTGGGGAATCTTGATGGCGGCCATCGGGATGGCCGTAGGCACCGGAAACATTTGGCGTTTCCCGCGGGTGGCTGCCGAGAACGGCGGAGGCGCGTTCTTGATCGCGTGGCTCGTGTTCATGTTCGCCTGGTCGATCCCCCTCGTGTTGAGCGAGTTCGCGCTGGGGAAACACACGCGCAAGGGTCCGGCAGGAGCCATCGGACATCTGATAGGCGGCAAGTTCAACTGGATGGGGGTCTTCGTCGGCCTGTGCACCTGTTTCATCATGTTCTACTACTCGGTGGTGACCGGGTGGTGCATCAAATATTTCTTCGTATCGCTGGGGTCCGGTGTGACGTCGGGCGAAGCCGAGACCTACTGGCAGAACCTCACGACCGGAAACATCCAGCCCATCCTCTTCCATCTGATTGCCCTCGCCGTCGGGTGTTGGATCATTTCCCGTGGTGTGGTGAAGGGCATCGAACGAACCAACCGCATCCTCATCCCAACGCTGTTCATTCTCTTGATCGTGGCGGCGCTCCGGGCGGTCACGTTGCAGGGGTTGGAGGGGGACGCCCTCAAGGGGCTCGGGTTCTTGTTCACGCCGGTGTGGAGTGAGCTCAAGTCGCACACCGTGTGGTTGGAGGCGTTGACGCAATCCGCGTGGAGTGTAGGAGCGGCGTGGGGCCTGGTCATGACGTACGGAGTGTATCTCAAGAAGCGGGATGACTTCGTGCTGACGGGGTACACCACCGCCTTCGGCGACTACTCGGCCTCGCTGCTCGCGGGCATCGCGATCCTGTGCACCGTCTTCGCGGTGCTGCCCGAGGCCGAAGCGCGCGCCGCGCTGGCGGCGGGGAACGAGGGCCTCACGTTCATCTGGCTGCCGCAGCTGTTTCAGCAGATTCCGGCTGGAAAGCTCTTCCTCGCGCTGTTCTTCCTGGCGTTGAGCTTCGCCGCCATGTCGTCGTTGATCGCGATGATCGAGATGGCCACGAGGATTTGCGTGGATCTCGGGATGACGCGGGGGAGCGCCGTTCCGCTGGTGGGTGGGGTGAGCTTTCTCCTCGGACTGCCTTCGGCGTGGAAGCTCGGCTTCTTCCAGAACCAAGACTGGGTGTGGGGCTTGGGGTTGATGGTGTCCGGGTTCCTGATCGCCCTGTCCGTCATCAAGTTCGGCGCGGAGCGGTTCCGGAACGAGCTCATCAACACGGAGGACGAGCGTCGACCCATTGGACGCTGGTACGCTTTCGTCATGACCTACGTGGTGCCGGTGGAGTTCCTGGCTCTCATCACGTGGTGGTTCTATCAGTCAATCAAGGTCTACGATCCCGACGGGTGGTGGCATCCGTTCCACAGCTACAGCGTTGGAACCACGGTGCTCCAGTGGGGTGTGTTGATTCTCGCGCTCATCTTGGCGAACCGGTGGTGGGCGAATCGCGTCGGCGCGAAGACAGGAGAGTGAGATGAGCGCGAGCGGATTAATCACGATGGTGCTGGTGCTGGCGGGGATCTGGGGTGGCTTCGTGTACTTGTTGGTGCAGAGCACCAAGCAGCAGGACTGACGCAAGAATCAATCAGCACGCGGCGAGACGGAGCAATGCGCGCACGTACTCGCCGACGTCGCCGTCGACCTCCATGAAGAGGTTGCGGATTCTACTCGTGTCCAGCGGTTGACTCCCTTCGGCCAGCCGAAGCCCGCTTTCCGGTACCACCGTACCGATCTCCAACGGTTCCCATCCGTGGGCCACCGCATGGGCGACGAAGGCGTCGCGGCGTGCCGGCGCGACGGTGAACACCAACTCGAACTCACCGTGCGGTCCAGCCAGCATCATCCACGGCGGCATCCCCACCGCGGCGGCGAGCCGCACGGCGGCGGGATGTAGCAGCTCCTCGACCTCCATGTCCAATTGGAATCCGATGCCGTTGAGCTGCGACAGCTCATCGAGTGTGGGAATGATTCCGTCGCTGGAGTCCATGCAGGACGTGGCGAAGCCCCGCAGCAGCTTTCCCTCTGTGAGACGGGCGTGGGGCCGATACTCCAGGGCGAGGCCTTCGACGGCAGTCTCATCCTCGAGCTGCAACATGGCGAACGCGGATCCCAGCCCAACCGGTCCCGACACGAACAGCCGGTCTCCCGGCTCGCAGCCGCGGCGCGTGACGGGCGACCCGTTGGGCACGACCCCCAGCGCGGTGGCGGACATCTGCATCCGAGTGGAAAAATTCGTGTCACCGCCGAGCACGGGGAGTCCGTAGGTTTTGCTGGCGTCGCGGATTCCCTCTTGAAGGCGGGACATGAATCGATCGCCGACACGCTGCGGAAGGGTCTCGTTGACGAGAATGCCCACGGGCTCGGCACCGACAGCGGCCAGATCGCTCGCGTTGACGGTGACCGTCATCCATCCGATGAGGTACGGATCGTCGTATAGACCGGCCTCGATCTCCTCGACGATGCCGTCGGTGGTGAGGGCCAGCACGGACGGCATACCCGGGAGCCGAATCAGCTCCGCGTCACTCTCGCGGATCCCGTTCAATTGGTGTGGGGAGCGGAGAAATCCTGCGGTGAGCTTCTCGATGAGGGCGTTCTCGAAGACGGCGGTGGTCATGTGCACATCTGCAACAAGCGAGGACTGACCGAAAAGAACGCTTCGCGAGCCAACGTCACCTCACCGTCTCCCTCCAGCGCAAATGGCTGATCGGCTTTGATGGCGACCCGGCTCGCCTGCCACGACTGCGCTCCCCGCTGTCCGGAGAACCTGCCCCGGGCCAAACGCCAGAACGCGAGCAGCAAGCGGAGGATCGGCAGATCCTTGAGGAGGTGGACGTCCACCTGACCGTTGTCGGGCTCGTAGCGAGAGTCGTACCGCAAGCCGCCGGCGAAGTTCGGGTTCTTGACGATCCCCAGGTTCTTGACCCGCGTGCGTACGGTCTCCCTGTCGTTGACGTGGATGGTCATCTCTCGGGCGCGGTGGTGAGCTACCGTGCGGAGTGCGGCATAGCCGATGCCGGTATCGGGCGAAATGCGTTTGAGGAAGCGCAGCGCCCGATTCCCAGTATTGAAGAAGTAGTTTGCCTCTGCGGTTGTCCCGACGCTGGCGTTGATGACCCAATTTCGGCTACGCAGCTTCCCATCCCGGTCCCGGTATGTTACCAGGCAGACATCGTGTCGCACCGTGTCCTGGAAGTTCAACTTATATGGAACACGTTGAATCTTGTGGAGACGGCGGAGGGGTTTATGAAAGTCGTTGCTGGATCCCAATCCCACGGCGCCGAGCTTCACCGCCGCTAGCACTTCGGGATCGGCGTGCTGGATGATGCTCGTCACGACCAGATTGACCGTGCCGTCTCCCCCAGCGGCGACGAATTGGGTCTCACCGGCGTCGAGTGCACGGGCCACGTGGTGGCGCACGGCCTGCGCATCCTCCGTGATTATTGGCTCAAACGCTCCAGCCAGCTCATGCACCCGCTTCTCGACACGCTCCCATCTCTCGAGTGCCTTTCCGCCGCCCGCGTTGGGGTTGATGATCACTAGCATGACACCCTCTCAGATTTGCTCTCTCATGGGTCGCACCCTCATGGCCACGAGAAACCCCACATAGAAGACCAGGAGTGCCGGTCCCCAGGCAGGCTTCTGGAGTGTCGCGACGGCGGACAACGTGAGGATGTAGGCGTGCACGACGGGTGTGATGGCGACATGGGCGTCTTGCTCGCCGGTGACCGTGTGCAGCAGCCCCTGACCGATGAGTGTTGCGATTGCGCCAGACGTGAAGAACAGCACGGCGAGAATCTGTCCGTCGGTGGGCATGGCACCTCCGAGCGTCATCGACATGGCCACGCCGGCGCTCAGGAGCATCAATGCCGCGAAGATGTTGCTGACGAGGTTCGACCGGGTCAGGCCGAACACCACGGGAAACGTGTAATATCCTGTCGCCCGATCGGCGGAGATGTCCTTGTAGTAGCCGGTGAGCACGAAGTTGGCGTAGCCAAAGAAAACGGTGGCCAGCGATGCCACCACCACAGGTGTGATCGCGAAGCCGAGGTTTGCGGGACCGAGGCCGGCGCTGTAGCCAATCGCGGCGAGCACGGCGACGATCCACGCGTTGTAGAACGGCCCCGCCCACCACTTGCGCTTGAACTGCGTGTAGGTGGCGATTCCCGCGACCGTGAGTGCGGCCAGGGGAATGTTCAATTCATTATAGAGGGCAACGATGACGCCGATCGCGGCCAACCCCAGGAAGCTCACGAGGAGGACGTGCCCGCGCCGGATCGTGCCACGGACCAACGGCCGGTACGGGGCGGAGAGGGAATCGGTGTCCAGTTGGTAGCAGTCGGTCAGCGCCTGGCCGAATCCGTACGAAAGGAAGAACACGGTGCCGAGGAGCAGCGTGCTGCCGATGGACATGCCGGGCGCCAAGGAGAGTCCCAGCAATCCGGTGATTCCGGAAACGAACAGGAGGTACGGCCGCATTGTGATGACGTAGCCGCGGAGGAAGTCGAAACTCGGGAAGCGTGCAGCCATTGGAGTGCTGGGGTGTGTCGCCCCTACCACGCCGGAACGCGCCCATCTCGAAACCACGCCGTGGCGAATGCCGAACCCGGCTGTCCGGGCGAGAGTGCCACCGATCATCCTGTCCTCCAGAGCTGCCAGCCGAGCCGCAGTCCCAGCGTCCCACCGCCGATGCACAGGGCGTTGATCGCTAGCGCGATCAGCCCCGATCCGGTGAGGGGGAAGTACAGGCCCTGCCGGCCGTAGAATGTGAGGTCGAGGATTCCCAGATAGAGGCTCATGGATGCCGCCGCGACGAGGCAGAACGGCCCCGAGGGGCGGCCCGTGAGCAGACAATAGCTCGCGGCGAAGAGGAGGACGGCCAACACCCCGTCGGCGACCGGGAAAGCCAGCTCGAACTCATGGAACAAGGGGTGGTGCTGCCCCAGATCGGCCGCGTTGGAGAGGTAGAGCAGCCAAAACAGGGCCGTCAGCAACCCGCCTGCCAGGGTCACCCAACCCAGGATTCGTCGTGTCTGCCTGTTCGCGTCCTGAACCATCGAGGAAATCCTTTCTTCTGGGCGGCAACCTACCCCTTGCTCGTCAAGGGGCCGTCAAGCCGCCCCGCCCGCCTCCGGTCTTGACGCCTCCTTGACGCCCCGCTGGCAGCTTGGGGCCGGCAAACTGAGAGGACGACACCATGCAAATCGCAGGAAAACGGGTGGTCATCACCGGGGCCTCGTCGGGGATCGGCCTGGAATTGGCTCGCCTGGTGGCGCGGAGGGGCGGGGCGTTGCTCCTGGCGGCCCGCCGGTTGGAGCGGTTGCAGACCCTCGCCGCGGAGATCCGGGAGGAGTGTCCCGAGACCCCCATGCCCCGGGTGGTGCATTGTGACGTGTCGGACAGGGCGTGTGTCCGGCGGCTGGTCGACACCGCGGTCCGGCGGCTGGGCGGCATCGACATCCTCATCAACAACGCCGGGATCTCCGTCTTCGGGGACGCCGAAGGCACCTCGCCGGAGGACGTCTGCGCCCTCATGCAGGTGAATTTCTTCGGCCCCCTGTACGGCATGCTGGATGCCCTGCCGGAGATGAAGCGGGGAGGCGGCGGGCTCATCGTCAACGTGATTTCGGTCGCCGCCATTCACGGCGTGCCGTATTTGGCCGCCTACGGAGCCAGCAAGGCGGCCTTGGCGTCATTCGGCCAGAGCCTCCGGGCCGAACTGGCCGAGACCGACATCTCGGTCATCAACGTGTACCCCAGTTACACCCGCACGAACATCTTCGCCGTCGAGAAAAAAACGGGAGGCGCCCGACGACCGAAGCATGGGTATGTCCCGGCCTCGAGGGTCGCGCGCGCGGTTGCGCGGGCGATCGAAACCGAGAAACGCGAGGTCGTGCTCTCTGCGGAGGGAAAGGCCTTGTCGGTCCTCCGCGGGCTGTTCCCGACGCTCGTACAGAGGGCGATGGAACGGATGGCCGCTGGACTGAGAGAGAAAGGGCAAGCGACACATGGCTAAGCCGAAACTGCAGATCATCGTACTGTTCCAGAACCTGGGCGAAGAGCACGCGTACTACGCCCTTGCACCGGCACCACCACTGTCAGGCGTTCTGCTCGCTGGCCTGACTCCCGATATCGTGGAGATCGAGTTGCTGCACGAGATGGTGCGGCCCATCGACTACGCGACCGACGCGGATTTCATCGCCCTGAGTTTCATGGACTTCTGCGCGCCGCACGCATACGAGGTCGCCGCCCGCTTCCGGAAGTTGGGCAAGGTGGTCGTGGCCGGCGGGCGTTACCCATCCACGTTCCCCCACGAGGTCATGCCTCACGTGGATGCCGTCGTCGTGGGGGAAGCCGAACCCGTGTGGGCCCAGGTGGTGGAAGATCTGGTCACGGGCAAGCTCAAGCAGGTGTACACTGCGCCGTTCGCTCCGCCGTTGGATGGTATTCCACCCCCGCGGTACGATCTCGTCGAACCTGTTTTTGCGGCGCCGGTCGTCACCGAGGCGACCCGCGGCTGCCCGTTTCAGTGCACGTACTGCGCCCTCAACATCAAGACGGCGCCCCATCGGTGCCGTCCCATCGAGGACGTGATTCGGGATCTTACGGCCACCACCAAGCTGCCGCTCCACAAGCGGAAGATGGCCATGATCTACGACAACAACTTTGCCGGAGACATGGACTACGCGAAGGAGCTGCTGCGGGAGATTGCCAAGCTGAAGCTGTGGGGGGTCGGATTTCAATTCACGTTCAACTGTCTCAAAGACGACGAATATGTGGACCTCCTGGTGGAAGCAAACGCCATCATGGCGTTCATTGGCCTGGAGTCGCTCAACCAACCGAGCCTGCTGTCGGTGCGCAAACGACAAAACAAGGTCGAGGAGTACCAGGAGCAGTTCAGGAAGCTTCGAGAGCGCGGCATCATGACGTTCACAGGGATGATGCTCGCCCTCGACGAGGACACGCCCGAGTACTACCACAGCGTGCCGGACCAGCTGGAGGAAGTGGATCCCAGCGCAGTGCTCTTGTCGATCTCGATCCCCATTCCCGGAACGCCGTTCCACAAACATGTGGAGTCGGAGGGTCGTATCTTCGACGAGAATTTGGCGCACTATGAGGGTGACCACTTGGTGTTCCATCCCAAGAAGGTCACGGCGGACGACGTATACGCCGCATTTCACCGAATCAACCGGGTCTTCTACTCGTGGAAGAACATCGTGCGGCGGTGGTGGCGTTTGCTGTCGTCCTACGTGGGGAGCCGGGCGGCGCCGAGCAGCCTATTTCATGCGCTGCTCATGACGTACATATTCTTCAAGCTCTCTATCTTCCAACGGCACCATGCGCAAAAGAAGGTGTACTCACTCCCGATTGCGCCACCGCCGAGCCGGGTAGAGGCGGGTGACGCCCCGCCGCTGGTTCAGGTCGGCCAGAGCCGCGCGCGGATCCCTGCGTAGCGTGGGGGCGGCGGGAATCTTTTAGTCAGAACACCATCTCGTCATCGCCCAAGCCGACGTGGTGCCCGATCTCGTGAATGACGGTCTCCCGAACTTGTTGCCGCACCTCATCGGCGCTGGCGCAGCATCGGAGGATGGGGCCGCGGTAGACGAACACGCGATCGGGAAGGCCGGTGTAGGCGACGTCCCGGTCCGTCAGCGGCACCCCGTGATAGAGTCCCAGCAATTCGCCGTCTTCGGGATTCATCTCGAGGTGTGCCAGATCCTCGGGAGAGGGCTCGTCCTCCACCACGACGGCCACGTTCTCCAACATGGACTGGAAGCGTTTGGGGAGATCCTCCAACGCCTCCATCACCATGGCCTTGAACTCATCGAGACTGAAGTCGTTCATGGAATAGCCATGCCTTGATGCTGGCCGGCCGGGCGTCCCCGTCGCGCCGCACCGTCAAGTGCAGCGCCCCGGGACCTCGACCGTGGAAGAACCGGATGTTGATCGGATGATAACCGGCTTCGAGGGCAACCGCTCCGGTGCGCTCGGTGGCGCCGTGCGATCCATCGTGGTCGATCACCACGGTGTCCCCGATGGTGAGCCGGCTTCCGTCATCCGACGTCAGGTAGAAGGTGTAGATATCGCTCGCCGGCACCCGGAGATGCCCCGCAAACGACAGGCCGATGAATTCCTCTCGTTCGAATCCCGATAGCTCGATGCCGGATACGACACCTTCCCGCGCCGGTGTGGCTCCCGAGAGCCCGTCGACGGTGGAGAACTGATCTTCGTAATACGCAAACCGCGCTCCTCGCTCCAGATCGGGTGCGTCGAGGGCCACCGGGGGTCGCAAGACCGTTTGGTGGAAGTGCGCAGCAGCGGCAGCGCTGGATCTTCCGTCGGCGCCGAATGCGCGGGCCGTCACCGTCACTCCCGCTTCGTCCACCGGAAGGTCGAGCGGCCCTTGGTACAGCGGCGACGTCGAGGTGGGATCACTTCCGTCCGTGGTATACCGGATCTCGGCGCCCGCCATAGAGGCGCGGAGCGGAACCACCACCCGATCCGCGAGGGTCATGACGTCCGCGTCCAAACCCTCGACGTGGGGGATGCGATAGTTGACTGCGAGATCGCTCAGGCGCCGGTAGTGCGTCTGTAACCGCGTGGTGAACGACTCCCAATCACGCCACCTCCGGTCCGTCCAGGCCACCTCGGCGAGTGCCAATGCGCGCGGGTATGCCATGTACTCGAGGTAGCCCGTGGTCTTGATGTACTCGGTCCACAGGTTGGCCTGCGTGCCGAGGATATGTGTCGCCTCCTCATCGGTGAGTTCCTCGGGGACGGGCTCGAAGCCGTACACTTTGTCCAACGGTGTGTATCCTCCGATGGCCAGCGGCTCGTGCTCGGGGTCACCTTGGTAGTAATCGAAGTACATGTGGCTGGTCGGCGTCATGATGACGTCGTGTCCCTGCTTGGCCGCCGCGATGCCACCGCTCATCCCGCGCCACGACATGACTGTGGCTTCCGGAGCCAAGCCGCCCTCGAGGATCTCATCCCAGCCAATCAACCGCCGGTCATGACTGAGCAAGAAACGCTCTATGCGCCGGATGAAGTAGCTCTGGAGCTCATGCTCATCGGCCAACCCCTCTCGTCGAATGACGGTCTGGGCGACTGGGCTCGCTTCCCACCGCGTCTTGGGTGCTTCGTCGCCCCCGATGTGGATGTATCGGCTGGGGAAGAGATCCATGACTTCGGTGAGAACGTCCTCGAGGAACGCGAACGTCTCTTCCGTCGGGCAGTAAATGTCGGGATGCACTCCCCACCTCGTGGCCACGTTGAAGGGGCCTTCGGTGCAGGCAAACTCCGGATACGCCGCCAGGGCGCCCAGCGAGTGTCCCGGCATCTCGATTTCCGGAATGACGGTCACGTACCGTGCACGGGCATACGCGACGATTTCGCGGACTTCGTCTTGCGTGTAGAACCCGCCGTACGGGATTCCGTCGCCGATGAACGGATTGAAGTTCTTCTCGAGAATCGTCTCCCGGCGAAACGCCCCGACCTCGGCGAGACGCGGGTACTTCTGAATCTCGATGCGCCAGCCTTGATCCTCGGTGAGGTGCCAGTGAAACGTGTTCATCTTATACATCGCCAGGAGATCGATGTACTTCTTGATGAAATCGACCGGGAAGAGGTGGCGCCCCACGTCGAGGTGCATACCGCGGTAGGTAAATCGCGGTCCGTCGTCGATCTCGACGGCGGGAATCGGCCACACTGTTTCGCCGTCACCGTCCGGACTCGGCGCAATATGGTGCGGAACAAGCTGGCGTAACGTCTGCAAGCCGTAGAACAGGCCCGACGGTTCGCTCGCCGAGATCGTAATGGTCTCCTCTGTGACGCGGAGTTGGTAGCGCTCTCCGCTCGCGGCACGTGGGTCCGTCACCAGGACGAGACCAATGGTGTTCGACTGACCGGAGAACGGCTCGGCGGCGATGTCCGGTGCCGAGCCCAGCGTACCGGCCAGGACGTCGGCGCCAAAGGCGCCAAGAGACTGGAGTTCTCCATCGGCCGGATCCGAGAGGGCAATCGCGGTAGCCGCAGAGAGGACAAAGGTCCCGGCACGCGACGAGATGTACTCCGGGAAGGGAATGAGATGGTACCTCGACACATCATCTCGCGTGCACGCGCTGAGGACGACAACCACGAACCCGGCGACCCGACAAATCGTCTTGGCCATCAACATCTCCTCACCGATGAAGTCCGATCAATAATATCTAGCCGGACCGCCCCACTCCATGGGGGAGGCTCCGAGGTTCATCGGTAGTTCATTCCCAATTCATGCCCACCACGAAATGCTATAATGCTCCTCTCTTGTCTCCTCCGTCTTGGGCATCGCTCTATGGATTTCACAAAGGGTGCCGTCCGCAAGATGTGGAAGCCGGGGTCCCTTTCAGGGGCCGACGCCATCGCGGAGGCCGCCGCGGCCAAGGGCAAAAGCAACCTCTATCGGACGAGCTGCTACTTCAAAGACCTGGAGCGATACGAGTCGTTCTGCGCGCTATATGCCGTGTTGCGGCTCGTATCAGACCGGGTGAAGAACTTCTTGGTGGGAGGAGAGGATTGCTCCGGGGAGCTGTGCGAGGAATTCATCGTCGTGCAGGCGTGGCGACGGGTCATCTCGGCGGTGGTGACGGGCCACGACCCGGTCGAGCAGGACGTCCAAGAGATCGGCATTCCACAGCTCGACCAGCTGCTTGTCGCGTTCGCTCGGGCGACGGAGCGGTTTCCCGTCCCAGAGTGTCTCTGGGGTGCTTTTGTGACGTCGATGGAGCGTGACCTGCAGCATCATCGCTTCGAGACGTTTGACCAAGTGGTCGAATACGCTGCCGGCACGGCGGTGTGTCCGGCGACGATCTACCTATACCTGGTGCTGGCAGATGAGCCCGATGAGACTGGTGTGTACCAGCTCCCGCCGGACTTCGACCTGCTACAGTGCAGTCGAGATTTCGGACTCTTGGGTTACATCGCGCACAGCCTTCGTGACTTCCGCCAGGACCTCGCCACCGGGAAGCGTGGTCACTTGTACATTGCGGCCGAAGACATGGCGCGCCATGGCGTCACCGAGCGCAAGCTGTTCGACGATCTGGTTTCCGGGATGGCCGGCTCGGAGCTGCAGGCCCTCGTACGGGAAATGGTCGAGCGGGCGCGGGCGTCGGCGAGGCGAGGTCGTGAGGGCGTATCCGCACTCGAGCCGTACCTCAGCCCGGACCGGGCATTCATGCTGAAGTTGATCGTGCGCTCATACGAAGCGACTCTCGACAAGATCGTCTTCCATTCGTACAACGTCATGACTGATGACCATCGTCTGACGGAAGCCGAGTTGGAGAATGTAGCGCTCGAGGTTGCCACGCTCATGGGGATGGCACCCAACCCCTCTCCTTGAGACGCCCTGCATTCGGCCCTATCATACCGCGTGGTGTGTCGGGAGGTTGAGGCGGGCGCCACCTCAACAGGGAGTCAAGCATGGTTCACCACCCCCCCTTGTCCATCCTGCCGATCGTGATCCTCTCGGGCCTCGCTGGTGCCACCCCGGCACAAGCCCAGAGCCGTTCCTCGACTACCGGATTCGAGGTGGGACAACCGTTTCCTGCTGTTGCCCTTCCGGCACTCGAGGATGGACGAACCGCCTCGCTGGCGGACTTTCGCGGTAAGAAGTTGCTGCTCCACGTGTTCGCGTCGTGGTGAGCTGGCTGCCGAGTGCACGTGCCCGGGTGGCACGACGCGACGAAGGAACTGCAGGAGGCCGGCAACCTGCAGATGGTGGGCATCATCCAGGAGCAGCATCCGGACCGTGCCCGTCTCTTCATGCAGTGGAAGAAGATAGGGTGGCCGATTCTGGTGGACTCTTACAACCTCCTCGAGGTGCCGGTGGTTCCCATCACACTGGCCATCGACGAGCATGGGGTGATCCGCCAAGTGAATCCCCCACGAGGGGATGTGGAGCAGCTGCAACGCACGTTCCTGTCACAGACCTTCAATCCCCCGGCGGCTGGCACGGATGATGGGCCCCGCGCCCCTGACCTGGACGCCCTGAGACCGCCCTCGCGATCGGGTGGCTCCGGCGCGTGGAGGGCGTATGGGGATGCCGTGGCTGTGTGGGGAGGGGCGGGCCGCCGCGACGACGCCATCACCGCCTACCAATCGGCGGTTCACGACGATCCGGAGGACGCGCTTGGTCATTTTCGGTTGGGCGTCGCGTACCGGATGCGCTATGACTTTGACGCGCGACAGGATGGCGACTTCGCCAAGGCGGTAGAACACTGGACGAGGGCGCTCGATATCGATCCCAACCAATACATCTTCCGCCGGCGCATACAGCAGTACGGTCCCCGGCTGGACAAGCCCTACCCGTTCTACGATTGGGTCGTCACGGCGCGTGCGGAGCTCGAGGCCCGGGGCGAGGTGCCGTCACCCCTCGTCGTGGAGCCCCGGGGGGCGGAGTTCGCACAGCCCGCCAAGACGTTCGTGGCCTCCGAACTGCCTGAGGACGAGCCCGATCCCCGCGGACGGGTCCTGCGAGATAAAGGACAGTTCATTCACATCGAAACCACCGCGGTTCCACCCACCATTGACGCAGGCGCGACGGCCCGCTTTCACGTCGTGTTTCGACCGCTGGCGGAGAACAAATCTCACTGGAACAACGAGGCGGAAGACCTCGCGTTTTGGATTGATCCTCCCCGTGGATGGGAGGTGGAGAAGCGTTATCTAACCGTTAGCATCCCCCCCGAACCCGTGAGCCAGGAGACCCGTGTCCTCGAGGTGGAGGTGCGGGCACCGGAGCGGGTCCGCTCCCGCCGTGTGAACATCCACGCCTACGCGCTGTACTACGTATGTGAAGACGTAAATGGGGTGTGCATGTACCGGCGGCAAGACGTGGAGCTCCAGATTGTAGTGCGACAATAGCAGCTCCCGTCGGTCGTGAAACGTTTTGAAACCGATGCCCCCACGGTTACGTGATGTACTGTGGGGGTCTTCACATAATTCACAAAGATGGTCTTAGCTCTCGACACACAGCGCCTCAAGACGGGTCTCTCCGATCGATATCACATTGGTCGCCCTATCGGCACCGGTGGTATGGCGGTGGTCTATCTGGCGCAGGATCTTCGACACGAACGCAAGGTCGCGGTCAAAGTCCTCCGTCCCGAGGTATCAGGCGCCGTGGGGGCCGAGCTTTTTCTCCGCGAGATCCAGATTGTCGCACAGCTCCAACATCCCAATATCCTCCCCTTGCACGATTCGGGAGAGGTTGACGGCTGGCTCTATTACGTCATGCCGTATGTGGACGGCGAGTCGCTCCGCGGGCGGCTCAATCGCGAAAAGCAACTTCCCATCGTGGAAGCGGTGCAGATCACCAGGGAAGTGGCCGACGCCCTGGACTCGGCACACCGCCATGGTGTGGTACACCGGGATGTGAAGCCGGAAAACATTCTACTCGAGGAAGGGCATGCCATCGTTGCCGATTTCGGCATCGCGTCCGCCGTGACGGCAGCCTCCAGCGCTCACATGACCGAGGAGGGAATTGTGCTGGGCACCGCGGAGTACATGAGTCCGGAGCAGGGAAGCGGGAGCCAGCTCGACGCTCGGAGCGACCTCTACTCTCTCGGGTGCGTGTCGTACGAGATGTTGGCGGGCCAACCACCGTTTGTCGGCCCGGATGCCAGGGCAGTCATCGCGCGGCACATAGTAGATCCCGCCCCGCCGCTTGCCACGGTACGCCCCGACGTTCCGAGCCACGTGACCGGTGCCGTCATGAAAGCGCTGAGCAAGGACGTCGCAGACCGTTTCCCGTCGTTGAAAGAGTTCGGCGACGCATTGGAGGGGGGTGTTCCGGTGAGCCAGCCGGCGGCGGCGAAGTCGATTGCCGTTCTTCCCTTTGCCAACATGAGCCCCGGTCCGGACGACGAGTACCTCGGTGACGGCATCACCGAAGAGATCATCAACGCCTTGACCAAGATCGACGGACTCCGGGTGGCCTCGCGTACCTCCACCTTTGCGTTCAAGGGCAAGAACGCGGATATCCGGACCATTGGGGGCCACCTCAGCGTGCGCTCCGTACTGGAAGGGAGTATCCGCAAAGCCGGGAACCGTCTCAGGATCACGGCGCAGCTGGTCAACGTCGCCGACGGCTATCACTTGTGGTCGGAGCGGTACGACAGGGACTTGGAGGACGTCTTTGCGATTCAGGACGAGATCGCCGAGAACATCATGCGGTCGCTCGAGGTGATTCTGAGTGACGGGGAGAAGCCGGTCGTCGACAAAGCACCCCCGGTCGATGTCAAAGCGTACGAGTACTTTCTGCGCGGCCGCCAGTTCTTCCATCAGATGCGAAAGAAGAGCCTGGAGTTTGCCCGCGAGATGTTTGCGAAGGCGATCGAAATCGATCCCGACTATGCCATGGCACACGCCGGTATCGCGGATTGCTGCTCGTTACTGAACATGTACTATCCCTCCAACGAGTGTGATCTGGAACAAGCGGACTCCGCCAGCCAGAAGGCGCTGGAGTTGGATCCCGACCTACCCGAAGCGCACGCGGCCCGGGGTTTTGCCCTGTGGCAGATGAAATGCGCCGACGATGCCATTCGGGAGTTCGAAACGGCAATCCGGCTCGACCCAAAGCAGTTCGAGGCGCACTATTTCTACGCTCGGGCCCGCTTCGAGCAGGGTGAGCTCTCCAAGGCGGCCGAATTGTTCGAACGAGCATCGGAGGTGCACGACGACTATCAAGCCAGCTTCTTCGCGGCGCAATCTTACGTGGGCCTCGAACGTCACGACGTTGCCCAGCAGGCTTATCACAAGGCGATCAAGGCCGCCAAAGAGCACATGGAGCTGAACCCCGACGACCCTCGCGCGGCCACGATATGTGGCGTCGCGTCGTGCCGTGTGGGCCAGAAGGCCGAGGGACTCGAGTGGGCCGAGCGAGCGCTGGCGGTCGACCCCGACGACGCGGGTGTGCGCTACAACGTGGCGTGCCTCTATGCACTAGAGGGAGAGCCGGAGAAGGCGATCACGTGCTTGGAGGAGGCTTTCCGCCGCGGCTTCGGCAACAAGGAGTGGATCACTCGGGACCCCGACCTTGAGTCGATCCGCAATGACCCCCGCTTCCAGGCGCTCATCGACGACGTCCCCAGCCGATCCTGAGAACGGGTTCAGGCTTCGGGCTCGCGCCCCGCCACCATTCTCCACATCTTAGTCGCCGAGCAGTTGATCAGAGACCCCGTATACCCGGGAGGTCTGACACATGACCGGCGGGGCGCCGCGAGCCCAGCTCAAGGATGTCGGGCTGGAGCGACTCGATGACGGAAGTTGCCTGGTCCGCGTGGAGATGGTGCACAAGCTCAGTTCCAAGCTCCATCAGACCTACGTCGGCAAGGCACTGGGCGAGTGCTCGCCGTCAGGTGAACTGCGGTGTGCGGCGGAAGCCACGTTGCTGGCGCTGGCGCGGGCGTACAACGCTAAGAAGAGCGACCTCACCTTCGTCGACATCAAGACCGTCGAATCCTTTGACAAGCTCGCGGTCATCGTGGCGGTGAACGCACGCCACGACGGGAAGACATGGCGCCTGGTGGGGTTCTGCGAGGTGATCAAGAACCTCAGAACCGCCGCCGCCAAGGCGGTGTGCAACAGCCTGAATCGATTCCTCACCCTGGCGCACTAGGACTGAGTCAGCTTTCCTGAAGCGCCCTCCTGATTCGTTCCGGGGTCATGGGCAGTTCCACCATACGGACACCGACCGCGTCGTAGATGGCGTTGGCGATGACGGCCCCCATCGTCGCGATGGGCGGCTCACCGCCCCCCGAGGGCGGCAGCTCGGTGTTTTCGATCAGTACGGTCTCGATGGTTGGCAGCCATGAGAACTTCGGGATCTCATACGTGTCGAAGTTCTGATCGAGGACCCGCCGCCCCTCGAACCGGATCTGCTCGGCGAGGGCAAATCCCAGTCCCATGGTGATGCACCCCTCCATCTGGAGTGTCGCTCCTTCCGGATTGATGACTTCACCCATGTCTTGCGCACACACGACCCGCTGGACCCGGACGGTTCCTTCAGCGCGATCCACCGTGACCTCCACCATGGTTGCCACGTACGTGCCGGCGTAGTCCGCACACGCCACACCGTAGCCCCTTCCGCTGGGGGCTCCCTGCCATTGCCGCCCAAATTTGTCCGCGGCACCCTCGAGCACTCGGCGCATCCTGTCGTTCTGGAGGTTGTTCAAGCGGAACGACAGCGGATCGATCTCTGCCGCAGCCGCCATGACGTCGATCTGCGACTCGACGGCGAACACGTTGGTGTGGGCTCCGGGTCCGCGCCACGCGCCCACCGAAAAGGGATGGGCCTGATTGGACCCACCGTCTCGGCCGCCCCAACTTCCCCGGGCCAACACCCGGTGATGGGGAATGTCGTAGAACAGATCCGCCCCCCGAGACCCGGCAAAGAGGGTCTCATAGTCCCAATAGACCACCTTGCCGGCCTCATCAACCCCGGAACGCACGTTCATGATGGAAGCCGGCTGGAAGCTGTCGTAGAAGAACTCTTCTCTTCGAGTCCAGGCCACCTGGACCGGTCTTCCGGCCAACTTCGCCAATCGGGCCGCTTCCACGGCGTGTTGCGTGTTTGTTTTTCCGCCGAAGCCCCCGCCGACGAACGGCGTGATCACCCGGACGTTGGCGGAGGGGATGTTCAAGGCCTCGGCGACCGGTCCGCCGAGCCAGAACGGAGCCTGCGTGGCCGCCCACACGGTGGCGTGGTCCCCTTCGACTTCGGCCACAGCTGTGTGGGGCTCCATGGGAGCGTGCGCCAGGTAGGGTTCGCGATACGTGTTGTCGAACGTCTGCGTCGCCAGGCGTTCCCCGTCGTCCAGATTCCCCGCCGACGCCACCGTTTGTGGAGAGGGCGCCGCCTCCACCAGATGGTCGAAGATGGTCTCGCTGTTCACCGTGGGTTCTGGCTCGGTGTATCGGGCCTCCACACGCGAAAGGGCGTGCTCCGCGACGTCGGGGTACTCATGCAACACGGCAACGAGGTCGCCGTCCCGCACCACCTGCACACCCTCCACCGCCTCGGCAGCGGAGGTGTCGACGTGCTCGAGGGTCGCGTCGTGGGCCGGAGGCCGCAGGATGCGGGCGTACACCATGCCGGGGAGCTGCACGTCACCGGTGTACTGCGCCTGCCCGGTGACCTTCTCCCGCGCATCGGTCCGGGCGGCTGGCCTCCCGCAAATCCGTAGCTCACTCCGGTCCTTGGTCCGGACGCCTTCTTCGACCTGCCGCTCGATGCGTTGTCCCTGGGCGAGCTGTGCGTAGGATGCGGTTCGGCCGGGATCATCCTGCACCGCCACCACCCCGTCCTCCACTGTGAGCCGGCCGACAGGGATCCCGAGATGTTCGGCGGCCAATTGCAGCAGCACGGCTCGAGCCTCGGCCCCTGCACGCCGCAGAGCGGGTCCGAATTGTCTGATGGTCAACGATCCCACGGTGGCCATATCCGAGGGGCAGACTAGCGTGTCGCCCATGACCATGTCGATGGAGTCCAGCGAAACGTCCAGCTCATCTGCCAGCATCTGCGCGAGGGCGGTGTAGATGCCCTGGCCCATCTCGATCTTGCCAGAGAACAAAGCGACCCGGCCGTCCCCGCCGATTCGCAGGAACGCATTGAAATCATCGGGATACCGCCCAAACTGCCGGGCCTGTGCAGAGGACGGCTCGCCCACATGGAATAGAATGAAGATTCCGCCGCCCAGCAGCTTCACCATCTCTCGGCGGTCGAGTGTGTCGAGTTCCACGCCCCACTCTCGCGCGTTCATGGCCGCGCTCCTTCCATCATGTCAGCTGCGGCCTGGATGGCTCGCACCACCCTGTTGTGACTGCCGCAGCGACAGAGGTTCCCGTTCATGCCGGCAAGGATCTCGTCCCGGGATGGAGTGGGGTTTTTCGCGAGCAGGCTGTACGCGTTCACGATCATGCCGGATGTGCAGTAGCCGCACTGCAGCGCGTCATGGTCGACAAACGCTTGCTGGAGCGGATGGAGATCACCGTTTCGGGCCAGGCCCTCCGCGGTCACCACCTCTTTCCCTTCGACGAGTTGCATTGGATACATGCACGACCGGACGGCCTCGCCATTTACCAGCACCGTGCATGCGCCACACAGAGCTTGGCCGCACCCGTACTTGGTGCCGGTCAATCCCGCGTCGGTGCGGAGTACCCACAGCAACATGCGGTTTGGATCGACGGTGAGGTTCGCGGGCCGGTCGTTGAGCTGGAACTGGATGGGTTGTCTCATGGTCCCTCCGGAAGGGCACGGGCCGGTACCCACGAAGGGTCTCCGTTTCTAAGGGGAGGGTGAAATGCCCCTGAAGAACGGGACACAAATACGGGCGGTGAGTGTGGCTTGGCAGCTGCCACGGCAGCAACGCACTCAGAGCAGCGAACAGACGTCCTTTCGGCGCAGCACTGCCGGGTGTCCGGCAGCGCGCGTTGGTGAGCGGTGGCCCAGCTTTTGGTGTTGCTGTAGAGAGCGAACCGCAGCGCGCGTAAGGACACCCGGTGTGCGAGTCCGAAGGAGAAACGAAGACCCATGTTCGGCACAGCGCTGCCGGGTGTTCGGCAGCGCGCGTTGGTGAGCGGTGGCCCGGTTTGGGATGCCGCCCTATCGAAAGCGAACCGCAGACGAGGAGGACGACCGCCCAATCGTTGTCGGGTACCTCGCACACACCGACGAGTGCCGCGTCGAAGAAGTAACAGGCGGCTTTGATCTCGTTCGTCACGGCCGTGGGGTCGGAGGCCAGGGCCCTGGCTTCCCCGGCCACCGGGATGTCGTCACAGGCGAGGTACGCGTCGAGGTAGGAATCCACCACGGCACCGAATCCCGACTGTGTTGGTGCACGCTGTTGCGACGCCGCGCTCGGGGCGGCCGGAACCGGTCCGGCACGGCGCGTCAGACGCTCCAGAGGAAACGGGCCCAAGTGTACCGGCCGTTTGCGGCTCGAGAAGAGTCTCATCTCTCAGCCGTTGTGAGTCACCAAGGCCAACCGACGAACGCCCGACATCATGACGCCGCTCCCCTGATAATGGAAGGCGTCCAGGACTCGGCGCACTAGCCCCGTCCCGTCCTTCGGTTCACTATATGAGAGGAGCCAGCCGGATGGTTCTGGCTTCGTCGCCCGCGCGCGCAAGGAAGAGGAGAGGAGTCATGACTCCGCCGGATACCGCCTCAGACCCCACCCACGACGCCACCTCGCCTGTCGAGGGAAAGAGAATGCCCCGGGATGACGAAGCCGATGTCTTCGGACTCACCCACACCGGCAAGGTGCGCAAGGTGAACCAGGATCACTTCTTGATCGGCTCTCTCCACAAGCACATGAGGGTCCACTTCACCAGCCTGCCGGACGTCGACGCCCTCGCATTAGAGGACGAGCGCCTGGCCTATCTGGGCGTGGTGGCGGACGGGGTGGGAAGCGGGGCCGGTGGGGAGGAGGCGAGCCGGCTCGCGATACAGAAGGTGGCGGAGTACGTGGCGCACACGATGCGATGCTATTACACGGCCGATGCGACCGACGAGCAGGCGTTTACCGACGCGCTGCAGGAAGCCGCGATGCAGTCCCACGAGACGGTGGTGCAGACAGCCCAGGAAGACCCGGACCGCCGTGGGATGGCAACGACTCTCACGTTGATCATCAGCGTGTGGCCGATCTCGTATCTCCTCCAGGTCGGCGACAGCCGCTGTTACCTGTTTCGAGAGGGCAAGCTGAGCCAGATCACCCGTGACCAGACCATGGCGCAAGAGCTGGTAGATCAAGGCGTGCTGACCAGAACGGATGCCGACAATACGAGGTGGGCACACGTCCTCTCCAGTGCCATCGGGGGCCGGCAGACCGCCCCCGTCGTCACGCGCATCGACCGCGCGGAGGGCGACGTCGTACTCATTTGCAGTGACGGCCTCACGAAGCACGTGCCCAACGAGCACATCCGGGAGCGTTTGGGGGAGATGACCTCGGCGAAGCAGGTGTGCGAGGACCTTCTGCAGGAGGCCCTCGACAACGGCGGAAGCGACAACATCACGATTCTCGTCGGCAGGAGGACGCAGAAGGCCCAGGCCTAAGACCCGATCATCGGATCACTCTGATCTGGTGCGGGACGCGTCCGTTCCCCGCCGGCAACGTCACCGAGATCTGCGACACCCATCCGTCACGCGCAACGAGCGAGGCGCCGTCGACCCGGCTGAACTGCTCACCGTGGAGCCGCAACTCGTAGGTGCGGCCGGCCACGCCCTCCACGTCCAGCGTCCACATGTCGTTCTCGAACGTGAAATCAACGATGCGGATGCCGTCGCTCGCCTGTCCGGGCTGAAGCGAGACCGACGGTGGTTCCACCGACAGGCCGCCCCTCCATTGGAGCTCCACGCGCGTAGGCGTGGTCGACGTCCGCACCCTGTACCTGTAAGGTGTAAGCAGTTCCTGGACTGTTCTGGGTGGCAGGTCGGCTGGGCGAATGTCCCATGCCCCAAGGGGGATTGGTGGATCGAATTCGAAGTCCACCGGCGGCCCCGCGGCGGTGACCACTGCCGCAATACGCTCCGGTTCCTGTTGGATGACGACATCGAGAGACGTCGCACCGATCCGGAGATTGTGAATCCGAACCTCGCCCCACTGCGGTGGAAGCTGCGGTGCGAGCCTCGCGTATCCCGTAGAGGCGTGGGGCTCCCACCCCAGCATCCCCAACATCACCGGCGAGACGAGCATGGACGTGGCGAAGAACTGGTGGGGCACCGCTTGGTCGAGGGGACGGTAGAAGGCGCCGGACAACAACTCGGGGTGCCGGCCCCGGGCCCAGTCGAAGGTCATCTGCTTGAGGGCGTCGATTAACGGATAGCCGGCCCACGGTCTGCCGTAGTTGTACTGCCCCCAGCTCACGAACCCGGTCACAAAGGGCCACACCGCGCCCATGTTGTAGGCCATCGGGTCGTACAGCGGGCTGCCCGTGGACAGCATCCGCGCGCCCCAGTCGGCGCTGATGGCGTCGGTAGCGAGTTTGCGCAACGTCCTCTTGGCTCGCTCGGCCTGGAGGAGGTTGAACGCAGCGGCGGTGGCGGGCCACACGGTGAGGTTGTCGTTGGTGGTCCCATCTCGGAGAATACCGAAGGCGTGATGTCCTTCGGCTTCCCGCCAGTAGCGGTCATTGAGGGTCGCAACGGCGCGGCCGTAGAGAGCGATCACGTCATCGGACAAACCTTCCTCGCCGCCGACGCCGAGCAACTCCGGCATGGCCCCTAGTGCTTCAATCCAGACGGAGGCCAGGTAGATGTCCTGGTGAATCTGCGCCCCCAAGGCGCCGACCTCGATGGCGCCTAACCCGCCGGTCGTATTCTCGATGATCCCGTCGCCGTCGGTTTCCGCCGAGAGGCACCAGGCGAACGCCTTCTCGATTGCCGGCCACAGCTCCCGCACCAGCTGGTCGTCGCCGCTGGCCTTCCAGTAGCGCCACACGGCCACGATCCAGTAGGGCGTGGTGTCGGCGTGATAGTACGCGTAGGGAAACTCGGTGAACCATGGGATGCGGCCCGCGGCCTGGGAGATCTCGTGGGTGATTTTGCCGTCGTCCCGCTGGTAGCGCGCCAGGAACCGCAACTCCTGTGCTACCTGCGGCCAGAGACCGGTGGCATCCATGGCAAAGGAATTGATGGCCGCGTCACCCCCGAAGAACCACCCGAACCCCGGGCGCGTGCTCGAGCCGGAGGTGCCCCATCCGGCAACCAACCCGCATCCCAGATCGGGGTTGCACACGAGCTGCTCGTCGAGGTTGATCTTGGACCATGCGAAAGCGAGATCCAACTCGTCGTCGGGCGTGTCGATGGAGGTCGTGCTCTCCAGCAGGCTGGCGGCATGGGCCCGCCGCGCGTCGTAGATTTGCTCCGCCTCGTCGATGAGCCGCCGGTAGATGCCCAACACGGAATCCCGGGGAGCAATCCCCGCCGCGATAGCGATGGGTACGTATTCCCGGGCGGCCCGTTCCGCATCCACGGGGATGGTGAACGTGTTGGGCGCATCTGGCAGGGCGTGGGCCGGATGGGAGGATGCCGTCGCCGCCCACGGCGACCCGATGATGCCGTTCCGCTCCCGGAGGCTTTCAGAAAGGATGAAGGTCTTCTCTTGGTCGTTCCACACGGTGTACTGGCCGCCGAACGCACCCGGCCAGGCGTACTGGAAGACGGTCTTGAAGCTGACCACGATTTCGAGCGGGCGAAACGTGTCCACATCCAGCAACACGAGCAGGCCCGCCTCGTCCAGCGGCGCCAGGATGTGCTGTCGGACAGTGAACGTGGCGTGGGAGTAGGTGATCGTTGTGATTTCCGGGCGGACCTCTACCGTGCGTGCCACGTCGGCGCCGCGCACCGGTTCCAGGTAGTCGGGAATCCTGAAATCGAGCTGGAAATCGGTTGCCAGTTTCAGCGGATGCACCCACAGCTCCGCCTCACCGGTTTCGCTTCCCAGCCACGCCGCCGCCCGGCCGACGACCCCCAGGTACTGCTGGGGCCGGACGTCGCCTCGAAGAGTGAGCGGTGAGTGGGCGATGGCGAACTTGGGAACGATACGCTGCTGCGCAGCGGCCTGGACGGCAGCGCCTGTCAGGAAGAGCAGGCAGAGGAGCAGGGAGTTGCCGAGTGACATTGGGAGCTTCATGCTTGATAGACCTTGGAGAACCTGTTCCAATATCCTGCCTCACACGAGACCCGTCCAGCCGGCGAGGCGAGGACAGCGCCGGTTGCGCGGCGCGGCGCCGGAGGCAGATTCTAGGGACGAGCCATGAGACCGCCGCCCTTTCTCTCCCTCTCCGTCGCGCTGGCCCTGTCGGCGTGTGCACCGCCTCCGATTCTCGACAAGCAGGAGATATTGGACCGGCACACCTGGTGGGACAACCAGGATTGGGATTGGTACCAGCGCAAGATCCCTTTTTTCGAGTCCCCCGACCCGGACATCGACGCCACCTACTACTACCGCTGGGAGGTGCTCACCAAACATCTCGTCTACGGGTCTCCCGAGACGGGTTACACGTTCACCGAATTCATCGACCGCCCGTTTTGGTCGGGGACCTACGGCTCCATCAGCTGTCCCCTGGGGCACCAGTTCTACGAGGTACGCTGGCTCAAGGACCGCCGCATCATTGAGGACTTCGCCCGGTATTGGTTCGAAACGCCCGGCGCCGAGCCCCGGAGCTACAGCAACTGGTACGGCGATGCCATGTGGGCAACGTACATGGTGCTGGACGACGAGGCGTTCATTCGGACGGTGCTTCCCCACATGGAGCGCCAGTACGAGGGATGGATCGAGGAGCATTGGGATCCCGAGCACCGCATGTTCCGCTGGGACGGGATGCACGACGGGATGGAGACTAACATCAACAGCCGGCAGACAGCCGACACGTTTGCCGGTGCCGAGGGCTACCGGCCCACCCTCAACAGCTATCTCTACGCCGACGCGTTGGCGATTTCCAAGGCCACGGCGCTCACCGGCGATTCTGAGAAGGCACTGACATATGCGAGCCGTGCCGCAGATCTCAAGCAACGCGTGCAAGACGAGCTGTGGGATCCTCGGCGCAACTTCTTCCTCCATCAGTTCGCCAATGACGAGATGGACGGGATCCGCGCAAAGAGCCGTACCTATGAGACGGGGAAGTACGCGGGGAACACCCACGGGCGTGAGCTCATCGGATACGTGCCGTGGCAGTTCAATCTGCCGGACCCGGGCTACGAGGCGGCGTGGCAGTACTTGAATGATCCGGAGTACTTCTCTGCGCCGTTCGGGCCTACCACGGTGGAGCAGAATGATCCGCTGTTCTATATCTCGCCCCGGTGCTGCGTGTGGAGCGGAAACGCTTGGCCGTATGCGACGACACAAACGCTGGTGGCGTTCGCCAACCTCCTCGACAATTACGATCAGTCGTTCGTCGACGCCGACGACTATTTTTTGCTCCTGAAGACGTATAGCCTGAGCCATCGGATGGAGGGCCGGCCGTACGTCGCGGAAGCGGCGGACCCCGACAACGGATCGTGGGACGGGCACAACACCTTCTACCACAGCGAGCACTATCTCCACTCGGGCTACGTTGACCTCATCATCACGGGACTCGCGGGGCTGCGTCCCCGGGACGACGACACGGTGGAGGTGAATCCTCTGGTGCCCGCCAGCTGGGATTACTTCGCGTTGGACGACGTGGCGTATCGGGGCCACCGGCTTTCCATCGTGTGGGACCGGGACGGAACGCGTTACGGGAGAGGAGCGGGCCTCTCGATTATCGTCGACGGCCGGGCGATCGCCAATGCCTCCTCTGTGCAACGCCTGACAGCTCCGCTTCCTCAGCGGGATGTACAGGAAGCCGGTTCGGATCACGTCAACTTCGCGGTCAACAACCGGGGCTACTTTCCCCTCGTCACGACATCATACAGCGCGCCGGAAGCGCCCCCGCTTTTTGCGGTGGATGGGAACTACTGGTACCACGTTTCGCCCCCGAACAGGTGGACCACGGCGGGATCCGGCAGCGCGAGCGACTGGATCGAGGTGGATTTCGGGATTCCGCGTCGCGTGGAGACCTTGAAGCTCTACTTCCTGGAGGATGGCGGTGGCCTCGCGCCGCCGGAGCGCTACCAGGTGCAGATGTGGTACGGCGGGCGATGGGCCGATATCCCCGCCCAACGTCGCTCCCCCCGCGTGCCCACGGGACGCCGTGCCAACGTGGTGTCATTCGACATGGTCGAGACAACGAAGATTCGTGCGGTCTTCACCCACCGCACGGGCTCGGCCACGGGGCTGGCCGAGATCGAAGCGTGGGGTCACGGGGATCTTCCCCTGCCGCAGCCCACGGCGCCGGTGCACAACGTCGCCGTCAATGCCGACGGAGAGGGGTATCCTCGGGCGTCGGCGTCCTTCACGGCGCCGGTTGGGGGTGTCGAGCAGGTCAACGACCTGCAGTTTGGGTTCACCCGCTACTCCCGAAACCGGTGGTCGGCGATGAACTCGCCGAATGCCAGTGACTGGGTGCAGATTGATTTCGGGGGGGCAAAGACCGTGGTGAGTCTCGATGTCTATCTCTTCGGCGACGAAGAGCGAGGCGAGCGGGCACCGTCGAGTCTCGCGGTGCAGTACTGGAACGGCCGGCAGTGGCTCGATGCGTCGGTCCGGGATCGGTTTCCAGCCGTGCCCGCCGCATGGGCCCGGAACACCATAACAGTGGATGCCGTCGAGACCGACAGAATTCGCGTGGTCTTTGAGCACGACCCACCCGGTTTCACCGGTGTGACAGAGTTGATGATTTGGGAGGAACTGTGAATCGTCGGGGAAGCATTGCTTTCGTCTCCTGGCTCACCGCGCTGTTGGGGTGTGCATCCCAGGACTCTCCGCCGGCTGCTGCCGGTGTGTCCCGCAGTCCGTTTGGCACAACCCCCCAAGGCGATTCGGTCCACGTCTTCACGCTGACCAACGCCGGCGGACTGGAAGTCCGGGCCATCACCTACGGTGGGATCATCGTCTCGCTTCGCACGCCGGACCGTGAGGGCGGCTTCGCCGACATCGTCCTTGGCTACGATGCATTGGATGGCTACCTGACGGACTCGCCCTACTTCGGTGCCATCGTGGGGCGCTACGGCAACCGCATCGCCGGAGGGAGGTTCACCCTCGACGGGGAGACCTACGCGCTTGCCACCAACGACGGCCCCAATCACCTGCACGGCGGCGTCAGGGGGTTCGACAAGGTGGTCTGGCAGGCGGAGCCGTTCGAGAACGATGACGGCGTGGGTGTCGTGTTCACGCACGCAAGTCCCGATGGAGACGAGGGTTATCCTGGCACTCTGTCGACGCAAGTGACCTACACGCTCACGGATGCCGACGAGTTGGTCGTGGACTACCTCGCCACGACCGACAAGGCCACGCCGGTGAACTTGACCCAACACTCGTACTTCAATCTGGTGGGTGATGCCAGGGGCGACGTACTTGACCACGAATTGACCATCGGCGCCCTACATTACACCCCTGTGGACGAGACGTTGATTCCCACGGGGGTGATCGCACCGGTGGCCGGGACGCCGTTCGACTTCACCGTGCCGACGGCCCTCGGCGCCCGCATCGACGGGGAGCACGAGCAACTCCGGAACGGCGGGGGATACGACCACAACTTCGTGCTCGACCGAGGAGAAGAGCCCGGAATGGTCCGGGCAGCCCGTGTCGTCGAGCCGACGACGGGGCGCGTGCTGGAGGTCTACACGACGGAACCTGGGTTGCAGTTTTACTCGGGGAATTTTCTCGACGGCACTATAACCGGGAAGTCCGGTCGCGTGTACGAGCACCGGTACGGGTTTTGTCTCGAGACACAGCACTTCCCGGACTCGCCGAACCAGCCCGGCTTTCCGTCGTCGACGTTACGGCCGGGCGAGGAGTATAGCTCGCGGACGGTTTTCGTGTTCGGCGTGGATCGCTAGCCGGCCCCTAGCTCCCGCCATCAAACGCCGCCATCTTGGACTTTACCTGCTCACCTAAGGCCCCGGCATGACCAACCCACTCCGGCGACTGAGAAATCTCCTCCGCGGTCCTCACCTCGTGGGTCCCGGCCGGACGCGGTCCCTCTATCTGGCCGCAGTCGGTATCGCCGTCGTGTTTTGGCTCTTCGATTCGGCAGTGGACGCGTTTGTCTTTCAGGTGTCCTCGTTCATGGAGTCGGTGCTCACGGTCGATCCCGCGGAACTGTGGATGCGGCTGATCGTGGTTGCCCTGATCATAGGGTTCGCCTTCTATGCCGAACGCACGCTCACCAAGCTCCGGGAGGCGGAGCGGGCCGTCCGCCAGGCCCAGAAGCTCGAGGCCGTCGGCCGCCTCGCCGGCGGCGTCGCCCACGACTTCAACAACCTGCTGACGGTCATCCACACCAACGCGGACCTGGTGGCCGAGGGGCTGCCTGTGGAATCCAGGCATTTGAAGCCCGACGTCGAGGAGATCCAACACTCGGCCCTGCGTGGCGCCGCCCTGATACGGCGACTCCTGTCGTTCAGCCGTCCGGAGGCCATCGAGACCGGCGCGATAGATCTCAATCAGCTGGTCGGCGGCCTCCAGGACACCCTGCGCCGGCTCCTCCCCGAGACCATCGATCTGGAGGTCCAGCCCGACCACTCGGACCCGGTCATCGAAGCCGACGCGGCGGCCGTCGAGCAGATCGTCGTGAACCTCGCCACGAACGCGCGAGATGCCATGGCGGGTGGCGGGACGCTTCGCATTGGCACCGAGCGGGGGAGCCCGCTGCGGGACCGGCAGTCCGGCGGCCGGCCGGACACCGATTATGTGTGCCTCTCCGTCAGTGACACCGGCGTGGGGATGGACGTCCAGACGAAGGAGAAGATCTTTGAACCGTTCTTCACCACAAAACCGCAGGGCGAGGGAACCGGGCTCGGACTGTGGACGACCTACAATCTCCTTCGGGAGCATGGGGGCTGGGTCGACGTGCTTAGCGTGCCCGATCGTGGGACGACGGTGAATCTCTACTTCCCCGGCACGAAGCGCGCGATGGCGGCCACCGATGCCGCCGGCGAGACGAGCCGGCCGGAAGGGGGAACGGAGACCATTCTCCTCGTGGATGATGACGAAGGACTCTGTCGCGCCACCAAGCGCGTCCTGGGGCGCTACGGCTACGAGGTCTTCGTTGCTACGGACGGTGGCGAAGCGCTGGACATCTTCCGCGAGCATCGCGAGGATGTCGCCTTAGTGATTTCCGATATCGTGATGCCCAGAGTGAGCGGCTCCGACCTCTACAAATCCATTCAGGGCGAGGCCCCGGGAACCAAGTTCCTCTTCGTCAGCGGCTATGCGCCAGACGATCTTGGGGAGAGACTTGAAAACCATCCCGGGGCGCTCTTCCTCGCGAAGCCGTGGACCATTCCCGAATTGCTCACACGGGTACGCGAGGTGTTGGCAAAGGGCTCCGCGAGTTAACTGCCGCGCTTCGCCACTCCCACCTTTACCAGAATGTCTTCCATCAGGCACCATTTGGTGAAACTGGACTGCAGGAGGTTGAGTCCCACGAACGCCGTGAACAGGAACCAGTACGGACTCACCCAGTAGCCAAGGACGACGGAGAGCAATACGAACGTTCCTGCGATCCCGCGAATGATGTAATGCATTGTCAGATGATCTCCTTATTTGTGCATCTCGTAGTAAAGAAGCGCGCAAATGTCGGGGAAGGGCTCACACGTCGCAGTTGCGGATGCACTCCAGAATGTGACGCACCTTGGGCTCCACGATCCGGTAGTAGACGTGGACGCCGTCCCGCTCGCTGGCCACCACCCCGTGCCCCTTCAGTTTCGCCAGGTGTTGCGAGACGATGGCCTGGGGGAGGTCCAGCGCATCCTGGACGTCCGAAACCGTTGCTTCGCCGCCCTCGAGGACCTCAACGATCTTCAGCCGTTCGGGGTGGCCCAGCAGCTTGATCGTGTCAGCCGCCCGGATGAGGGCCTCGGGTTCGATCCCTCGTAAGAGGGTCTGTTTGGTGCTAGCCATGATACATAGAATAATAGCTATTTTACTATGTGTCAACTCTCTAATACTCGAAACCCCTCCTATCTGCGGGCCGTAGGGGACCCAGCAGCCCACCAGACGCCGTCACGCCTCCCACCCAGCCAGAGGTGAATTGTGAAGAACCTCTTAAATCAGCTCGCCAGGTCCCCCGTGTTTACCACCGTGTCGGTCCTGACCTTGGCCCTCGGCATCGGCGCCAACACCGCCATCTTCAGCGTCGTGAACGGCGTGCTGTTGAAGCCGCTGCCGTTCGAGGACCCCCACGAGCTGGTGGGGGTGTGGCATCAGGCCCCTGGGCTCGGGATGGACCTGCTGAACCAATCCCCGGCACTGCACTTCACCTACGAGGAGCACAACCAGGTCTTCGCCGGCATCGGGATGTGGGACAACTCGACCGTCTCCGTGACGGGGACCGAGGAGCCGGAGCGGGTGAGCGCCATGCGCGTCACCGACGGGACCCTCCCGGTGCTCGAGGTGCGGCCGTTTCTGGGCAGGGGGTTCACCGTTGAAGACGACTCTCCGGGGACCCCTCTGACGGTCATTCTGAGTCATGGCTACTGGCAACGGCGATTCGGCGGCGACCCCATGGTCGTGGGGCAGACATTGCGGATCGACGGTCGCACCCGGGAGATCATCGGCGTCATGCCCCGGGACCTGCGCTTTCTCCAATACGATCCTGCGGTCTTCCTCCCGTTTAGGTTCGACAAGGCGGAGCTCTTCTTCGGCAATTTCAGCTATCAGGGCGTTGCCAGACTACGGCCCGGCGTGAGCATAGCCCAGGCAAATGCCGAAGTGGACCGCATGGTCCCCATCAGTCTGGAGACGTATCCCCTGCCCCCCGGCTTCACGCAGGAGATGCTCGGGACGAGCGGTTTTGCCGCCAACGTGCATCTCCTCAAGGAGGACGTGGTGGGCAACGTGGGAACGGTGCTCTGGGTGCTGCTCGGAACGGTGGGCCTCGTCCTCCTAATCGCCTGTGCCAATGTCACCAACTTGTTCTTGGTGCGTGCCGAGGGCAGACAGAAGGAGGTGGCGCTGCGCACGGCCTTGGGCGCCAGCCGGGGCCGGATCGCCCGCCAGTTTTTTGGTGAGAGCGTGGCGCTCGGGGTCCTCGGTGGGATCGCCGGTTTGGCGCTGGCGTATGGCGGTGTCCGGGTGTTGTTGGCCGTCGCGCCCGGCAACCTTCCGCGGTTGAACGAGATCACCATCGACCCCACGGTCCTGGGGTTCACTTTGGTGGTGTCGGTCGTTGCCGGACTTCTCTTCGGCCTCTTCCCGGTCCTGCATTACGGGAATCCCAGCTTGACCAGCGCCTTGAAGGAGGGTGGGCGAGGTTCCAGTGACGGCCGGGAGCGCCACCACGTGCGCAACACGCTGGCCACCTCCCAGGTGGCGCTGGCGTCGGTGTTGCTCATCGGGTCGGGCCTCATGATCCGGAGCTTCCAGGAACTGCGCAGCGTCCACCCGGGCTTCGAGCGGCCGGAGGAGGTCATGACGTTCCGCGTGGCGATTCCCGAAGCGGAGATCGAAGATCAGGAAGCAGTGATCCAGGCACACCAGGAAATCCAGCGGCTGTTGGCAGGCATCCCGGGGGTGACGTCCGTGGGCGGGTCGAGCTCCCTCACCATGGACAACTGGAACTCCAACGACCCCGTGTTCGTCGAGGAGTTCCCGGTACCCGCCGACGAGATTCCCCCGATCAGGCGGTATAAGCGGGTTACCGGCGACTACTTCGCCACGATGGAGAACCCGGTCCTGGCGGGGCGCGCCATCACGTGGTCCGACATCCACAACCGCGCTTACGTGGCAATACTCTCCGAGACGCTGGCTAGGGAGTACTGGGACAATCCGGCACAAGCCATCGGGAAGCGGGTCCGGGAAAGCCCCGAGGGACCGTGGCGCGAGGTCATCGGCGTGGTCGGACCGATCCGCGACGACGGCGTGAGTCAGGAACCCACGGCCACGATCTACTGGCCCATGGCCCTCGCCAACTTCTGGGGCGAGGGGCTCATGGTGCAGCGCTCCGTCGCTTATGCCCTTCGTACATCGCGTCCCGATCCGGCCAGCCTCATGCCCGAGGTGCGCCGGGCGGTGTGGTCGGTGAATCCCAATCTCCCCATCGCCAGCGTCCGAACAATGCAGGAGATCCTGGACCGGTCGCTGGTGCGGACCTCGTTCACGCTGGTGATGCTCGGCATCGCGGCCGCGGTGGCCGTCGTCCTCGGAGCGATTGGCATTTACGGGGTCATCTCGTACTCGGTGTCCCAGCGCACCCGGGAGATCGGCGTGCGCATGGCCCTGGGGGCGAGACACCGGGACGTGACCTGGCTAGTCCTCCGCCAAGGCGGACTCGTTGCGGTCATCGGCATTGCGGTGGGCCTGGCGAGTGCGGCGGGACTCACCCGGCTGATGTCGTCGCTCTTGTACGGGGTGAGCGCTGTCGATCCCGTTACCTATATATTGGCGGCGGTCGGTGTTTCCGGAATTTCACTTCTCGCCAGCTACGTGCCGGCACGCCGGGCGGCCTCGGTGGACCCGAACGATGCGTTGCACTGGGAGTAGGCATTACAGATGAGCTCTTTGTGGAGGGTGACACTCCCCGCGGCGGTGCTGGCATCGTTCTTCACGGTCCATCTCTCCGCGCAGGTCCAAGCTCCACCGGACCAAGAGCCGGAGATGACGGCCGAAGAGGTGGTCAGGGCACTCTACGGAATGGTCACGTTCGAGGCGGGCACGACGCCGGACTGGAACGAGGTCCGATCCGTATTCATCGACGAGGCGGTGGTGGTGTTGCGCACCAGCGCCACCGCCTCGACCGTGTTCTCGTTGGACGAGTTCGTGCAGGACTTCGTCAACTTCATCGAGCGCGACAACGTCGAAGCGACGGGATTCATCGAGCGGGTCGTAGAGGTGGAGTCGATGGTGTTCCGGGACATCGCCCACGTCTTGGTGTTATACGAGTCCAGCATTCCGGGAGCACGACCACCGCGGCAGGGTGTGGACAGTTTTGAGCTGATCAAGCGTGACGGCCAGTGGAAGATCGTATCTGTGGTGAACGACCTTCCCAACGCCCAGCACCCGGTGCCGGCCGTCCTGCGAGACTAGGTCAGTAGTCCTCACCCGCCCGGCACACATGGGCCCAACTCGTGCGCTCACGGTAGGCTTGACCAATCCGGTCGGATTCCGGTAGGGAAGCGTACCGAGCCGAGAGCCAGTCCTCCCACTCCTGGTCCAACTGCTCCAGCCCCACGCCGATCAAACCCTGGACCACCGTCGAGGTGGGCTCGGTGGGCGGATAGATAATGGCGAGCAGTGCGTCGCGGCCGTAGACCTCGTCGACGTACCGCATCCACGACGCCCGTTGGGGATATGCTTGGATCTCGCACGGCCGGTTCAGCTCGTCGTGGCGCGCCCGCAACACGTCCAACGGGATGTCCTCGCCACGCACCACCCACTGGCCCACGACGGCATCCTCGGGGAATCCATAAAACGGGAAGCCACGTTTGTGGGGATCCGTCGACTGGGCCATGAATTCGGCGAACCCCTCGTCGAAGAACCGATACGTGTGCCAGTTCCATGCTTCGACGCGGATGAACCACGGGATGCTGAAGGAGTGGCCCAGCTCATGGGCCAGCAGCGCCCAGTAACCCCCCTCTTGTTCGGAGTAGCGAAACAGGTGAATGCCGTCGAAGTCCACATAGGGACCCTGGTCGGTGACGTCGCCGTCGAGATGGACCTGGATCTTGTCGAGGGGTGTGTTGGCCGGTCCCACCATCTCCGACATCCGGTCGAAAAGCGCCTCGGCGCGTTGCGCGCCCGCTTCCATCTCCGCGAGTGTGGCGTGTTCCTCGCACGAGAGAAAAATGAAGTGGGCGCTCTCCAGCCTTAGGTCTTCTGCGGGCCCCGCGGTGTCCACGTCACATCCCATGACCAGCAAGCCGGGGGTAAGGAGCCCGAGCCACGCCCTGTAGATCTGCATTCGTCCCCTCCAACGATGCTCGTCCATTGCGAGTCGCGCGTCCCGCACGGCCCGTGTGCCATGTCTCGACCTGTAAACGATTTGCGAGGGTGTTTTGAGACGCGTGGGGGCTGCGCAGCGCTTGCCGGTGGTTCACCGTCGCGTGGACGGGGGCCTTCTACGTCGCTGGTTTGCGCAGCGTGTAGAGCCTGATGTGCTCCACTTCCATGTCGTCCCGCCACGCACCGAGAACGTAGTCTCTCCCGATGTCGTGGATGACGAAACCCGGAGGTGTCGCGACAGTGCCTAGAAACTGGTGCTCGGCATCGAACACCCTCCACTGAGAGGGTTCGTCCCGGGCGTAGCTGAACTCCTGCACCCAGAGGTTGCCCCGTGCGTCGAGGTGAATTGCATCGAACGCCGGCTTCGTCTCGGGGTAGGAGAGCTCGTCCAGTTCCCGCCGCCGCCGCCGGATGTCGTTGGGTTCCGTCAGGAGGGCAAGCTCCCGGCGCTTGAAATCGTCGATGTCCGCTGCGGTCACAGGAAGGCTGTCCACGAGGTGGCGCACACTCGACTGGAGCCGGCCCTTCGGGTCGTAGGCGTCGATCTGGAATCGATCCTGGGTGCCGACGTAGAATGCGGCGGGCTCCACGGCGAACACGGCCTCACGTCCAAACGGCTTGAAGGTGAACGACATCGCGACGCGGGTCCCCGAGGGCCGCATGTTGATGACCCCCTCGGAGCCGAGGAATTCGCCGAGCGTGTCCAACACGGCCCCGGTGGCCGCTATGTGAAACGCCCGCTCCGCGACGCGCGTGACGCCTTCGTTGAGGTCGTCGGATCCGGCCTGGAGATGGGCGAACATGCGGCTTCGCAGATCGCTGTTGGTGGCGAGCAACGAGCCGTCGGCGAACACGCCCTCGAGCACGGCGTTCGGTGCCTGGAGGGCGGTCGACCGGGCGAAGACACCGTCCGCGGCAAACACCGAGATGCGAAGCCCCTGGGCATCGTACGCGATGAGGCTGTCGGGACCCAGGCGGGCCACGCGGGCCAAAGTCTGAAACTCCCGGGGGCCATCTCCTTGTCCCCCCGCCGATCGCAGGTACCGCCCCGTCGAGTCGTACCACCGCAGCTCCCCGGTGCCGCCGTTGGCGACCACGATGCTCCCGTTGCTGAGGCGCAGTGAGCTTCCTACGCCGTACAACTGGTACTCGGGTGCGCCCTCGACGACGCCGATGTCGGCCAGCGGTGCCTTGGAGAGCGTCCAGCTCTCTGCCTCGGACCAGAGGGGTACCGCGGCGCTCTCCACGATACTGACGCCGGCGCTGTCGCGTACCACCGTCCGTGCCTCCTGGGCACCTTCACCGCAGCCCACGAGTGGCCAAAGGGCCAGCAAGCCGGCAGCCCGTATCTTGTTGTATGTCAACATGTTAGTTCCACGGCCTCTGCCCGAGGGATTTTAATACTAAACATGTAATAGATAGTTGTTAACCCCACCACCTGCTGGAGTTTCCTGAGAAAACCTTCACGCGCGTAGCTGAATCCTTCAGGGAAGACACAGCGTACTATTTACTAGCAATGCTAGGAAATTATTGAACCCTTCAGGATCACGATGACCAAACGAGCCCTTGGTGAGTTCGAGCAGCTGGTCCTCCTGGCCATTCTCCGGGTAGGCGACGGTGCGTACACCGTCCCGGTGATCCAGGAGATCGAGGATCAAACCGGCCGCAAGACGTCGCACGCCGCCGTCTACATCGCCCTCAAGCGACTGGAAGAGAAGGGATTGGTGACGTCGCGCCTCGCCGACTCCACACCGGAGCGGGGCGGGCGGGGGAAGCGGATCTACGAGGTCAACACCGCCACGCGCCGCGTGCTTCAGAAATCCCGTGACGCACTGCTTCGCATGTGGGACGGCTTGGAGGTGACGGAGTGAGCGACTCCGCGCCGCGGTTGGCCGTCGCGATCCTCTCGGCCTGTCTTCCCAGGGAAGCTGCCGCCGAGGTTCTGGGAGATCTGGAAGAAGTCTATTGCGCCCGGGTGCGGCTCGAGGGCCGCCGCCGCGCCGGGGTTTGGTATTGGAGTCAGGTCATTCGCTTCGTCGGCCGGCTGGCCGCCAAGAGAGCCACCGCAGTCGGCCATGGCCGGGTGAACGTGAGATCCCCGAGACAGAGAGCATCGTCAATGAGCACCGTCGTGCAAGACATCCGCTATGCCATCCGGACCCTCTTGCGGGAGCCCGGTTTTACAGCCGTGGCAATCCTCATCCTTGCCGTGGGAATCGGCGCCAACGTGGCCATGTTCAGCGTGACCGAATCGGCACTCTTTCGCACCCTTCCCTTTCCCGAGGCCGATCGCCTGGTCATGGGACGGACCACGTGGAGTGGTCGCCTGGCCCGCAATGTCTCGTCGCCGGATTACTACGACTACCGGGATCAGTCGCAGAACCTCCAATCCCTCGCAGCAATTACCACCGGGCCGTGGTCCATCACGGTGACGGGGGGCGAGGAGCCCGAGCGCCTA
>JBDHAF010000006.1:0-53097 GCA_039588255.1 Gemmatimonadota bacterium
AACGCCAAGGGCGTCGCCGCGGGGATGACGTTCCGCTCGGTCGAGGAGACCGCGCGCGACACCCTCAAGTGGATTGAAGAAGACGCAACGCCTGAGGACCGCGACGAGATTCTGCAGTTTCTCAACGCCGACACCGAGGACAGGTTGCTGGAAGCGTGGAAAGCGCGCCAACGGACGTGAGTGACAGTCGGCACCGAATGGCCCGACCTCCCCTTTTTGGCTACCAGCTCACTTGAGCCGTCCTAGTGTGCCTTCAGTGTGCCCGACTCATCGTCACGTCGTCAAACCGCACCCGGCGCTCCTGTGAGCTTGGTCCAGCGCCGGGTGGATCGTTTCTGGCTGCTGTGTGAGGATGGGACCCTACTCGTGCTTGTTCGAGGTGGGGGGCTCCGTGCGGCACCGTGGATTCGGACCTATGGGACCCAAGAGGTTCAGGCCAGTGTGTTCCCCGGTTGGGGTCGCAAGGCAGTGATCGGACTGGCAAAGACTGCGTCCCTGCCGCTGCGCCAGGGCGGACTGTGCAAGTTTCTGTGCAAGTTCGGACACAGAAAGGGTGCGAATCCCTGGAATGAGGTTCGCACCCTTGGTGTAGAAACACCCGGAATTACGTCAAATTGGTGAAAGCCGCCGCGTATGGACGGGCTCCCAAAGCAGGCGCGCTACCGGGCTGCGCTACGCCCCGATATGTAAGAACTACAACAACTTAACACCACTTCGCGACCTCGCAAAAACCGGGGTATGCAACAACTGTGCAATCAGCGCCTTTCTCGTAGCTCTATCCCCTGCTCTCTCGAACCTGCCCCCACCCAAGGACACCCCTCTGGCTGGCCGCCTGAAGACTGAAACCGTATTTTAGAGGGTGCCGGGGTCGTCCTTCGGTTCGGGTTACGCAGGTTGTTCATTGATGCGCCAACACATCAACCACCTTGTGTTCCAATGCCACTCATAGACTGCCCGCAGTGTGGCCAAAAAGTGGCAAGTGTAGCGTCGGTGTGCCCACGATGTTCGTGCTTTTTTGGCCAGCGGGCCGCCCCCAGAAGAAGTCACATCACCTGGCCGGTCCCAGCGCTCGTGACGGTACTGCTGTTGTTGGTTGCCATTCTAGGGATACCGAAGAGGATCGGTACTGAATCCGAAGCTTCGACGAGTAGCACACCGGCGCAATTGCCCCCCGCAACCGTTACTGCTCTACCGACTGCAACACCCAGGACCACTGGCCCGAGCACCCAAACGAAGTGGACATCGACCTGGGTGAATGTCAGAGAAGGACGTGGAACCGACACACGGATCGTTCAAATCCTCGACCCGAGGCAGCCCGTAGAGGTTGCCAACCTCCAACGGGGCTGGTGGGGCTTGTACATAGACGGCGAGCACATCGGATACGTCGCTAACTCGGCCCTCCAGAACGAATCGCCTAATCGGTAGGGTGGACTCAACCACTCAATAAAAAGCAGCCAGGTCTGTCCGGTGCCTGGTATGACCCTCTCAGACCTGATTCGACGAGCGGAGCGTACGACCGGCTACCCGCCATCCCCTAACCGCTGCATCCGCGACGCAACCGCTTCCATCAAACCGCCCCCACCCGGCGTGTCCTCCGGGATCGACCAATGCGCGTGAATGATTCTCCAATGGCCATCGTCCAGGCGATACACCTCGCTGGCATTCCACGGAAGCGCCTCGGCCCCCTCGGCATCGAAGCTGCGGAGCGTGTACGTGAAAACGCCCACCTCGCCGTGCAGCTGCAGACGTGGATTTTGGATCTCGAACTTGGGCGCGTTGATCAAACCCACGAGCGGGGCCATATGCTCTTTCAACGTCGCGATACCATCCAGTCGTAACCGGGTCGACAGATCGACATACGTCACGTCGTCGGCACAAAGTCCAGCATATCCATACGGATCGCCGCTGTACCACCGCTCCAGCGCCGCGTGCTCTTGAGCGAGAATTGCCTCTAGCACTTCGTCGTGGTTCATTCTCTTTCACTCCCACGTTGTGAATTGAATCGGTTCCGATCCGCGCGTAATCAACCAAGCGTTCATGCAGAGCCGGGGTAGGTTTCCCCCCCCCGCCCTCACCGCCTGGTGATGACGTCGATTGCGGCCTGACTGCGACACGACCGGTTACCGTCGGGACGCGTCCGGCCGGGACGAATGAACCGCACCTCGATCACCCGGGACAGCGTCACCTGTGTGAGGCCTCGCCGTGAGGACTCGCCGTCAACGTAAATCATGAGCGTCCCGCGACACACCACGATTCCGCCGCTCCGATCGGTACCGGTGCTTTCCCGCCCCGCTGTGAACCACTGCGGTCGAAGTTCCCGGATTGCCGACTCGACGTTCGTCTCGCCGGTGGCTCGGAGTTGCTCGCCGGTGACGACGTCTCCAGTGTCGCCGCCGGACGATGCGCCCCCCACGGCGCACGCCGCCAGGAAGAGCAGCCCACATGCCGCGAGCAATGAACGCATTGCAACCTCCTCTCTCCTTATGGCTTGATAATCCCGAACACCATGCACCAACTTGACCCCACAATCCACGGCACGGCAATAGCCAAACACACCGGGTCAGCGGCTCCTCATGGTCAGGCTTTTGGCGAGAGAAGCCCTTGACTTGGTGTTGGTGCACAATTGGTTCGAGGAGTTGAAGGCGAAAGCTGACAGTTCTGATATGACAACGCCCCGCAGTCACCCAGGACTTGCGGGGCGTTTCTTAGTAGTGAAGCCGCCTAGGAGTCAGTCACGGAACGGTCCCAGGCCACGCACTTCACTGAGTCCGGCGGGCCGACCAGTTACCTGTACCGCCACCAGGACCAATCGGGGAAGTCGTATTGAGCGTCACCGACCCCGTGGCCTCGGTGGCATTGGGATAAGCCGCATCAGCTACGCCCGTACCGTTGCCGATTGTGCTCGTGCTGGAGCAGTCGGAGTCGAGGGTCTTTGCGAAGGTCATCAGTCTCACTTGGTCACCGGAAAACTGCACGGAGAAGTTTACCTTGTGCGTGCAGCCGAAAGTTGCGGCTTCCAAGAGCGTCCATGAGCTCGCCGAACATGCCCCGCCCGGGAGACACTCCGCCGTGGCTACCGTCATTACATTCCCGGCTCCGTCCAATGCGTTGAATATCCACGTTTGGGTTTCGGAATCGTCCACTCCAAGGCCGTCAACGCACGCAGGAAGTGTGAAGGCAAGCAAGGAACCCAGCCCTAAGATGGCCCATCGTCTCGTTCTGTTCACCTCATACCTCACAGTGAAATTTCCTAATCCACCGCTGCGCTTTGTGCGCCTGTCAAGAGTCCACTGTTTGCGTATTTAAACACTGCGTTCACCAGTTTCAGTGGCCAAGGTCACCGGAGGGTCATCGGAACGCGAAGGAAATTTTCAGCAGACTTCAAACAGGAGGCAGTGGCGCGAGGCCAATGAGGGTCTGCGGTCATCTCATTGTGACCTGGCACACAATGGCCGGCACTTGGCACACGAATTGCTTATTACCTAGGGTGAACAGCCGCCGCAAGCGGAGCCGTGGCACACTATGTTCACACCCTATTTGAACCGAACCTCGGTTTAACCCTGCGCCCGCTGTTCATTGAGAGGCCGGGACCCCTTCGTCCCGGCCTTTTGCTTGTCTGCAGGTTTCGATCGTGTGAGCTAGATCACCACGTTCCGACCCCTGCAAGTCCGTCGGATCGACCTGCAAATCGCAGGGCGTTTTGCAGGACGCCGGAGCACGATCAGTTCATCCCGGCGTTCAGCACGTCCATTCCCTGCTCGAACACGATGTCTACGGGAATTCCCGCCTCGGCGAGCCGGTCGAGATCGGCTTGGAGCTGCTCGAAGATCACGCCCTGCCCTCCCAGCAGCTCCCCTGCGCCTGCGTGGTCCCCGTCGCCCTGGAGCGTGAGAATCACTTCCGAGAGGGCGGCCATCGCTTCGGCCACGCGCTCGAAGTCGACCCGATACGTTCCGGTAGCCTCGTCGCGAGTGAAGGCGCCGTTCTCCTGGAAGAAGTTGAACCGGACCATGTTGGCCCGCCCATGGGCGCTGGTGGCGCCGAACCGCACCGACCGGAAGATGCTGGCAATGAACGTGACGTAGTTGTCCCGAATGTCGCCGGTGATCTCACCGTCCTCGAACAGCCGCGTCACCATGTAGAGACCGAGGACGTCCGCCTTGCCCTCCTCCATGGCAGACGCGTGCTCTCGCAACGCCTCGCGTACGGTTCCCTCCCCCGTGAGGGTGTTCTTGATCCCCAGCCCGTGCGCCACCTCGTGGAACATGGTGTTCCCGAAGAACGCGTCGAACGTGATGTGCTGCCGCTGGTCTTCGGCGATGAGCATGTCGGCGATCGGCACGAGGATGCTGTCGAACTTTGCCTGCATGGCATTCTTCAGTTGCAGTCGGCGCGTGCCCTTTTCCAGCTGCACGGTCTCGTCGTTGGGCAGGTTGATGGCGATGGTCTTGGAACCCGCATTCGCCTCGCCGGCATAGTACACGACGTCGTAGGCGTTGAGCTGCGCTTCGGTACCTGGCATTTCTTGCTTGTAGAGATCCGGCACCGGCAGGCCCCGCTGGAGACCGGGAAGCAGTGCGGCATACCGGGATAGGCGGCCGCTCCACTCCTTGTCCTTGATGAGGACATACGCCTCATGGGACGCCTTCGCGCCCACGAGGAGATCCTCATACGTCTCGATGGGGCCAATGACGACATCGATGGTATTGTCCCTCATGTCCATCCACGCCAGGTCGCTCTCCCGATAGTCGTCGGTGAGCAACGCTTCGGCCCGGAGCTCGAGGTAGTTGCGCAGACCCGGATCCTCCGCCAGCACGGCCGCTTCGCGGAGCTTCGACGCCGCCCGTTGGGTGGGCTCGGCAAACGCCTCGTGATAGGGAATCGGGATGAGCCCTGTCTCGCTGCGCCCCACGATGGTGTACAAGCTGCGCAGCGCATCTCCGTCCGCAGCGGTCTCGAACGCCGCCTCGAGTTCCTCCCGGGTGGCGTCGGCCGGATAGAACCCGGCGCCCAACGGCTTCTCCCCCACACCTGGTAGCATGGCGGCGTCGCCGCCCAACCGGTCGTAGGGTCCGTAGTTGATCTCCACGAGCTTGCGCTGCGTGGGATCGTCGATGCTCGTCAGCAACGAGTCGGGGTCGCCCCACGCCTGCTGCCAGAAGATCTCGTCCATGGCATCGGCGGCCTCGATCAGAATGGGAATCATCTCCCGCTCCTGCTCGGTGAGCACGCTGAGGTCGGTCGTCAAACGGAAAGTGGCGTACTGACTCAGGCGCTCTTCGTCCATGCTGTCACCGCAGGCCACAACGAAGGTGGCCGCCAAGACCGTGAAGGGAATTCGTGTTTGCATGTTGTTGACCTCGTGTCGGCAGGCTTGTTCACCCGCCGGGGAGTTTCAGTGGATTGGCCTCGAGCCACTCGATCAAGCCCTGAAGGGCCCGGCCGCGATGGCTCACAGTGTCTTTCTCCTCTTGTGTCGCCTCGCCGAAGGTCTTCTGGAGATCATCCGAGAAGAAAAGCGGGTCGTACCCGAACCCCCCGGTACCGAGGGGTTCTCCAGCAATTCTTCCGTTGCAACTCCCCTCGAACACATGGGGGATGGCGCCCAACTGCTTGACGAACACGGCCACGGACCGGTAGCGGGCGGTTCGGCGATTCGGCGGAGCGCCCGCCAGCCGCCGCAGCAACTCCCGGTTGTTGGCCTCGGCTTCGTTCTCACCCGGCGACGCCAAGGCGAACCGGCGTGAGTGCACACCTGGGGCTCCTCCGAGTGTGAAGACTTCGATGCCGGAATCTTCGGCAACGGTGGGTAGGCGGGATTTCTTTTGGAAATACTCGGCCTTCTTGAGGGCGTTGCCTTCGAACGTTTCTGCCGTCTCCAAGTGCAGCTCGGCGGGCGACTCGTAGACACCCACATCATCGAGGAACACGATCTCATACGGCAGATGCCCCAAGATTCCCCGTATCTCACGTTTCTTCCCCTCACTCCGCGTGGCAACCAGCAGCTTCGGCAGGATCACGCGAGCGCCTTCCGTTGCTCGTCGAACAGGGATGCGATGCCGCCGGTGGCGAGATCCAAGAGCTCGTCGAGCTGTTTGCGGTCGAAGGTGTCACTCTCGCCGGTGCTCTGCACCTCCACGAACCGGTCGGGCTCCACCATCACCACGTTGGCATCGACATCGGCCGTCTTGTCCTCTGCATAGCACAGGTCCAACACGGGCCTTCCGTCCACCACCCCGACCGATACCGCGGCCACGAGCCGCTGAAAGGGGTTCGCGACGTCGAACTCCTGTGCCATCCAGGCGCATGCGTCGGCAAGTGCTACCGCGCCTCCTGTGATCGCCGCCGTTCGGGTGCCACCGTCGGCCTGCAGCACGTCGCAGTCGATGCGCACGGTGCGCTCCCCAAAGGCGAATGTGCTCATGGCGGCGCGGAGGCTGCGCCCGATGAGCCGTTGAATCTCGGAGGTACGCCCGCCCGGTCCGTTCCGCTCGCGCCTGGTACGCTCCGTCGTCGCCCGAGGAAGCATAGCGTACTCTGCAGTCACCCACCCGAGCCCGGTCCCCCTCCGCCACGGTGGGGGCTGGTCCTCGACGGTCGCCGTACATACCACGAGCGTGCCGCCCATCCGGACGAGGCACGACCCCTCGGCATACGGATTCGTACCCCGCTCCAACGTGACGAGGCGCAGTTCGTCGTTGGCTCGGCCGTCAGATCGTCTCACCGCTAATGTCCTCCTCGCGCTTGGAAGGGTCGATGCTCACATCCAGACATACGACTCACCTGGCGGGGGTCTCATTCGTCTTCCACCGGTTGAAACTCCACTTCACGAGCGGTGGAGCCGCAAAGGTCGTTCCGATCACCATCAACACGATGGCGCCGAACAGCTCATCGGTGAGCACACCCGTCGTCAGTCCGATTTCGGCAAAGATCAATCCGACTTCTCCCCTGGGCACCATGCCGAACCCCACGAGCGAACGGTTATACGTCCGCCACGGTGCAGCCCATCCGGCAACGAGCTTGCCGCCAACGGCGATCGCGAGCAGCGCTCCACCAATCGCGAGCACCGGCAGATTGCCCGGATTGAACGGATTCAGGAGATGCACGTCGAATTGCGCTCCGATGCTCAAGAAGAAGATGGGCGTGAACAAGTCGGAGATCGGCTTGATCTGGGATTCGATTGCGTCGAACTGGTTGGTCCTGGAGAGAATGACGCCACCGGCAAACGCACCGATGATCATTGCCGAGCCAACGCGGTCCGCCAACGCGGCGATGACGAGCACGAACGAGAACGCCGCCACCACCAGGACGCCACGGACCCGCATGCGGTCGATCCAACCGAACACCCGGGGTGCGATCAAGAATCCCCCAGCCACGGCGAGCACGAGGAAGCCGACCGCCACCCCGAACGCGATGCCCACATCCAGCATCGATACGGCCACCCCAGCCGCCAACGTGGCGACGATGCCCAACAATACCAAGCCGATGATGTCGTCGAGCACAGCGGCACCGATGATGAGCTTTGCCTCGATCGACGACATCACCCGCATGTCAGTGAGCACCCGGGCGGTGATGCCGACGGATGTGGCGGTGAGGGTCGCCCCAACGTAAATGGCGGTGGTGAAAACAGACGAGACGTTCAGCTCACGAGGCACCAGCGGCGAGATCCAAAACAGGGCGCCGGCGACAAAGGGGACCGCTACCCCCACCGCAGCCACGCTGGCGGCACCTCGCCCCACCCGAAACATCGCCCTCAGGTCGGTCTCGAGGCCGATCTCGAACAGCAGCACCAGGACGCCGATTTCGGCGAAGAGCTCGATGATTTCGGTCAACGAGTCCTCGGGGACAACTGGAATGACGCCCAGCATGCTTCCACCCAGAATGACTCCGGCCACCAACTCTCCGATGACGCCGGGCTGCCCCAGACGCTCGAACACCTCGGCCGCAACCTTTCCGGTCACCAACATGATCGCGAGAATGAAGAGGAATCGTGCGACGTCCTGCTCGGGGATGGGAGCGGCTTGAGCCCAGAGTGGCGACGCCCAGGCCAGCACCAATAACGCCGCGGGAAGCAGCGCGCGCGCCGGTTTCATCCGACTACATTCGCTCGCGGACTTCTGGAGCGAACCTCTGTGTGCGAGTGTAAAACGGAAGCGTAATCGTCTCTTCCCAACTGGTTCTGATTATGATCTCCCGCGGCCGGCTGATCCGACGGATGGTGAGTCGCTTGGCTTCCACAGGGAGGCCGAGATCATCAATGGTCTGCAGCAGCCGCCGACGGATCGTATCATCCGTGATGCTCGGTGCGAATCGAGCTTGCGTTTGCATCTCGGTTTCCATGCGGTAGTAGCGAAGGTACATGCCGGCGACGGGAAGACCGAAATAGACAACCGCCACCAACACGAGAATAGTGAAGAGACATCCGGTGCGGGTTAGGCCCCGCTCGTTTGGAAGCCTGCCACGGGCTTTCACCATTGCGATTGGGCTCCATCCACGATGTCGGCTACCAAGACCTCGAGCGCCAATTCCCGCCCCCTCGTTTCGTCCTCGCCGGGGGGCTCATACTCGCCCTCCACCCGCATCCCCCCCCGCTCCCAGAGCATGCGGTCCTCCGTCTGATCGTAGATCTCCACCGACAACGAGATCGTCACCAAGCGCCGGGTGACCGAGATGTTTTGGTCCTGTTGGCGGAACGACAGCGGCTGATCTGCCTCATACCGCGATATCGTGCCGCGGACGACGGCGTCCGCCTGATCTTCTCCGGCTATCCGGAGTCCCAGCCGACTTTCCATGGCCTGGCGGACCGCCACGGCCACTTCCTGGGTCAGCGCGACCTCTCCGGTCTGATTGTCGAACGGGAGAATCGCCACGGTCCGTATGTGTGCAGGCAGCCCGCCCCCCGCAAAGCCGTAAAGGCAACCGGCCTGCGGCAGCGTGAGGACCAGGGCGATTGTCAGTGCCCTATTGCTGCTGCCAAATCGTCGAGTCGAACGACGCAAGCGTATCAACCGTTTGAACCGTGAACTCAAAGCGTGAAACATTGTAGAAATCGATCCGCGACTGCGCGGCTAATCCGGTGAGGGTATCCAACTCCACCTTGGCCTGGGCCAGAACCTGGCCCTGGCGGCGGATCTCCCCCAGGAGCCGCGTCGCAGGCGATCCCTGTAAAACGAAGTCCAGCGTATCCTGCGCCAGAATATACCGCCACGCCCGGAAATCGTCGCCGATCAGGCTGTAGAGGTCGATCGAATCCGGCGGCACCGGGGGCATACCCAGAGCCGTCCAGAACAACGGGGCGTATGTCACCAACCCCTCGAAATCTTCCCCGTTCATCCAAATGGCGGAATCCCTCACCACGGCGGCGTTCCCGGATTTGCCGAACGGCCCGCGGTAGTCGAACCGCATGGAGTCCGGTGGCACTATGCGGATGGTGGCACGCCCCGACGCCGAGCCGTTCTCATTGCGGTAGCGCCAGGGCCTGAGCTCGTACAGCCGAGATCGGGCCGGGGTCAGGCGCTCCAGCCAACCATCCACCACCCCGCGGTCGGCGGGCTCGAAGCCACGGGGGGCAATGGACCCAAGCCGCGGTGTACATGCCGCCAGGAGTCCCAGCCACCCTACCACCAATGCCCGTCGCCGTGTCAATATAACTGCTTGAAACATAATGTCTTAACGTTACCCTGCTAAAGCTCGGTCTCTCTTCCGCGGGCTCACTGGCGTCGCACCCTTCGGATACGATCTCCGGCCGTCATACGTTCCAACACGTCGAGCCCCTCTATGACCCGGCCAAAAGCCGTGTGGGTGCCCTCGAGCGCCGGTTGGGGCGTCAGGGTGACAAAAAACCTACCGTCTCCCGTGTCCTGGCCCTCCAGCACCAGCCCCAGGGCTCCCCGAGCGAACGGCCTGGGATTCACCTCGTCCCGCAGGGGAGGGATTTCTCGTCCGAGGCCGTCCCCCCTCCGGTCCCCGGCCTCGATCGACGTCCCCGGAACCACTCGATACCAGGCGAGACCATCGAAATAGCGGCGATCCACCAGCCGCACGAACGCTTGGACCGTAAACGGTGCGTCGGCTACAAACAACTCCAGCGTCAGGTTTCCCCGGTCGGTCTCTACGACGAGCTCCAGCTGCAGCTCACCCCTCTCCGCCGGGAGGACCAGACCCCGGGCCAGATCCCTGTAATCTTCGATACCCCGACCGGTGGTGAGGGGTCGAGCCGGGCCCCAGCGGTCGGCGGCGGCCGGAAACGCCTCCTCGGCCGCGCGGCGCACCAGGTAATCATCGGCCGCCGGATACCTGGCAAGAAACCGGGTCTCGACCAGAGCGGCCGCCGCCCGATTCAATGCGACAATGTGCCCCAATGCCTTCACGACCTCGACCTGCACGTGGGAAGTTCGATCATTCTGCCCTGCCGCATAGGCGTCCGCCAGGAGCCGGACGTCCACCGTGTCGGGCCGCCCGGCTAGACGGCGCACGGCGATCTTCCGGATCACGGGATCCGCGTGCAACGCATGGGCCCGGGCCAAGGAATCGGCCCCGGCCCAGTCGGAGGAGAGCGCGCTCGCCAGCGCCGCCGCCACGACCCGCTCGTCGGGATCGAGGATCAACAACCTCAGATCGTCCTGGGCCGCGTCGAACGGTATCCAATGGAGCGCGGCGGCGGCGGCGGCCCGCTCGGCCCAATCGGATCGGCCTATCCAGGATCGGACGTGGGGCAAGGCCCCGACGCCGTCCACCCGGGCGATGCTCAACAGGGCCTGGCGACGGGTGGCGAAGACACCACCGTCGAGCCGGTTCGCAATGGCGTTCACCGCTTCCCGTCCCTCCATCATCCCCAACGACGCCAGTGCCTGGACCCGGACGTTGCCCTCGGTGTCCGCTGCCCGGTCCGCAGCCACCGACACGTGGTCGTCGGTGCCAAACGTCCCCAGGGCTTTCAACGCCTGGATCCTCACATAGGGATCGGGATCATCCACCACGCCCCGGACCCTCGTGGCAAGGCCTCGGCGGTCCAACCCGGCCCGATCCGCAAAGTCCGCCGTCAGGGCTCCGACGCCGAACGCTCGGGCCATGCGGTCGGGGTCCACGGTGGCTCGCAGCAACACGTTGGAGGCCGCCGGCACGCTCAGCCGGCCCAGGGAATACACGGCCCGCCACCGGGTCGCCCCGGTGGAGGCTTCTGCGAACTGAGTGATCACCGCGACTGGCGCGAGGTCTCCCAACCGCCACGCCTCCGACAGGGCCCGCCGAACGGTCCCCGGTGCGTTTTGCGTCGAGGCGATCCCCACCCAGCGACTCAACAGCTCCCCCAGAACGCCTGCGGCGTCGGCACCACCGATCTTGGCCAGGGCGGCCACCGCCTCCACATGCGCGGCGTGTTGTTCCTCCGTGGGCGTGTTGAGCACCATGTCCCGGAGCCGCTCCAGCGCCGCGGGCGCGGCGACCTGCCCGATGGCAAACACGGCGTCGCGCTGCACCGTCGAGTCTGGATCGGACATCAAGCGCAACAAGATGGGAGCGGCGGCGGGGTTGCCAATGCGGCCCATGGCCAACGCGGCGTGTCGGCGCACGATGGGATCCGGATGGCGGGCCGCGGCCCGGAACAGGGGGCCGGTGAAACGCCGGGTGTCGTACGCCGCCAGGATGCCCGCCAGCGACTCCACGACGGCTTCGTCCTGGGCCCGCGCCGCCGGCACGACACCGGCAAGGAGCGCCAGACTACAGACGAATCGGATCCGGTACGGGCGCCATGAGCTTCCGCACGTCTCCGGGGATCGTCGTAATGACATGGTTGGAATCTACCGCCATGAGGGACGTGCGCACCGTCGCCAGGAGTTCGTCGGCGGCGTGCCGTTCGATGGCATACCCAAACTCTACTCGCCGACTCCGCACGTCCCGAATCCAGCACCGCACGCGGAGCAAGTCGTCGTACCGGGCCGGCGCCCGGTAGCGCAGGTGTGCTTCGGTAACCGGCAGGTGCAACCCGGTCGCCTCGAGGTCGCGGTAGCTGACGCCCAGCTGGGCCATGTGCCGGGTGCGGGCCAGCTCACACCAAATGAGGTAATTGGCGTGGTGGGCGACCCCCATCTGGTCCGTTTCCGCATACCGGACCCGGACCTCGACAGACGTTAAACCCTCGTGCATGGCGTGGCCGATCGCATGGAATTGGCGCCGAAGTTACGGCCCGAGAAGTCCAAAAGTCAATCATGACAGGAGGTTGCGTCGCTTCCGAGCGGCCCCGTATACTCTGCCCATGCCACCCAATACCGCCATCGTTGTTGCCGACGCGCATCTCACTGCGCAGCGGGACGACGCCGTGTCCTCGGCCTTCCAGCGATTTCTCAGGGAGGTTCCGAAGCTCGGCCAACATCTGGTGATCAACGGGGACCTCTTCGAGTTCTGGTTTGAGTATCGCTCGGTGATTCCCAGAGGCGTCTTTCCCGTCCTTGCCGAGTTGTGGAGCGTCGTCCGGCATGGCGTTCGGGTCACCGTCACCGGAGGCAACCACGATCGTTGGGGAGGACCGTTTTGGGAGGAGCAGATGGGAGCCGAGTATCACCCGCATAGCGTCGAACTGGATGTGGCCGGATGGCGGACATGGCTGGGGCACGGAGACGGCGACATCGAGACCGAGTTCCTCAGCAAGGCGGTGCACCGCGTCATCGGACATCCCCTCACGTCGATGACGTTTCGGGCGCTCCATCCCGACTTGGGATTCTGGCTGGTGCGCAAGTCATCGCGCGTGCTGAGCCGGCGGAAAGACGACCTCTCCGACCAGCAACACGCCGCCGATGTGCAAGCCCGGGCGGCACGAGCCCTGCTGGAGCGGCGTACCGACCTCGACCTCGTGATCCTGGGACACACCCACCGCGCCACTCTCGAGGAGGTCGGCGTCAAACGCTGGTATTTGAATCCCGGCGCGTGGATCGACGGGTACGAGTACGCGGTGGTGACCGAAAGCGGGCCGGAACTGCGGAGATTCGAGTAACCTCACGCTCTCGGATGAAACTGCTTGTACGCCGAACGCAGATACTCGCGATCGACGTGCGTGTAGATCTCGGTGGTCGCCGTATCATTAAAAAAGAGCATCTCCTGCACGGCACGAAGGTCGGCGCCGCCCTCGAGCAGATGGGTCGCGAAACTGTGACGTAGCGTGTGAGGTGTGACGCGCTTGCTGATCGCGGCCCGTCGCGCGCACTGCTTGACGATCTCCCATGCCCCCCCACGGGTGAGCGGCATGCCACGGGCATTGAGGATGAACCGGCCCGCACCCTTTCCCCGGTCCAACACGGGGCGCTTCTCGTTGATGTACAATGCGGCCGCGGCGAGGGCCCGACGGCCGAGGGGCACCAGACGCTGTTTGTCCCCCTTGCCGATGACCCGAACCAGTCCGTCTTCGAGCAACACATCGGTCAATCCCAGTCCCACCAATTCCGACACCCGCGCGCCGGTAGCATAGGCAACCTCGAGAAACGCCCGATCGCGCCAGCCGAGCGTGTTGTCGGGATGGTGGGCTTCGATGAGCTGCTCGATCTCGGCCACCGTCAGGACGTCAGGAAGGGTTCGCCATCCCTTTGGCAACTTCAGCTGCGTGCTGGGATCGTCCGCGGCGTGCCCTTCTCCCACCAGATAGCGGTAATAGGTTCGTACGGCGGAGATCTGGCGTCGAATGCTGGCCGGTGCGAGCCCCAGATCCTTGAGAGCATAGATGAAGTCACGCACGAGCGGCGGCGTGACGGATTGAGGGGTCGCAGCCTCTCGGGAGGTCGCGAATTCGGCAAACCGACGGATGTCGCGGGAGTAGTTTGACACCGTGTGCTCGCTATTGCCGGCTTCGAGGCTGAGATAGTCTTGAAACCCTTCGAGCCAGAAGGCGCGGGACAGGTCAGGGTTGGCCCGCTTCACCATCGCTCGCCAACCTCCTACTCCGGCGCCGCCACCAGGCGAACACCGCCGCGGCGACGAGGAGCACACCCACCGCGACGCCGACGATGTTGAGCCGCCGGACGAATTCCGCGATCTGGTCGATCTCGCGGACCAATGCGACCGCCAGGAACGTCAGCGTTCCGTACCAGATCCCGGACGCGACCACCAGGGGGAGCCCGACCCGCAGGCTTCCGAGATTGGCGACGCCGGCGAATGTCGGGACCACCCCTCGTATCCCCGGGAGAAACCGACTCACGAAGATTCCCCAGATGCCGTAGCGGCGATAGAGCCGCTCCAGACGCGCGATGGCCGATGGATTGAGGAGCCTCCGACCCAAACGCCCCTGGAAGAACTGTCGCCCGATCGTTCTGCCGGCCAGATACACCACGAAGCCGCTCGCCGCATTGGCGATCCACGTGGTGAAGAACACGGCCTTGGCAGAGATCAGGTCACCGGTCGAGAGGAACGCACCAATGGCCACGGCGGTGTCCGCCGGTACGGGGGGAAATACGTTCTCGACCGCAGCCAGGATACCAATGACCGTATACACAGCCGTGGGCGGCAACCCGAGCAGGCCGGTGATGATGTCGTGAATCAGGTCAGGCGCCCCCCAGGGAGGCGACGGCATAGACCATGAGGCCTTTCCCCCTCCCTACGGTATCCATCTTCTCGTTGGTCTTAGCCTTGACGGACACGGCGTCCGTCGCAACGCCCAACACCCTCGCCAGGCTCTCCCGCATGGCGTCGACGTAAGGTGCGATTTGGGGCTTTTCGGTCACGACCGTCACGTCGACGTTGAAGGTGTAATAGCTGGCAGCCGTGAGTCGGCGTCGCACCTCGGCCAGCATGAGCATGGAGTCGGCGTTCTTCCATCGATCGTCCGTATCCGGGAACAAGCGTCCGATGTCGCCCATCGCCGCCGCGCCCAGAAGCGCGTCGATCACCGCATGGGCAACGGCATCGCCGTCCGAATGCCCCGTGAGGCCGCTGTCGTGCTCGATCTCGACCCCGCCCAGTTTCAGGGGGCGGTCGGCACCAAAGGTATGGGTGTCATAGCCCATGCCAAATCGTTGTCGCATGGGCAGATGTTAAGGGGGGAAGGGGACAGGGGGAAGCCCTCCGGCGGGCCTCTTCCGCCTTTCGTCCCTGGTCGCCCGCTGGTATTCTGAGAGATGGCTACTCCTTACCTTCTGGTCTCCAATCCACCCCACGGAGACGTAGACGCCCAGCTGGTCGCCCCGGAGTTCGAGTGCACGGCGGCGGAGGCCCGCATGCGGGTGAATTTTCCCGCTCCAGAGATCTGGTTTGCCGATACCGACGTGGACGCCCTGAAGAAGATCGGCGCGTCGTTCATGAAGGGCAACGCAAAGGTCCGCATCGTCAAAGGGTCGATGTTGTCGGTCGTCCCCACGGCCGACAGGATGCTCTCGTTCAGATTTCAGGAAGACCATCTCGCCATGGAGCTGCAAGATGCCGGCGCCTATACGGCTCCGTACGACGCGAAGCTCGTGATCGTCTCCGCGCGCCCGGAGGCCAGTCCGACGCTCGGGATGGAGCGACCCAAACCCCAGTTGGGCCACATGTCGTCCAAGGATTTGCGCGACAAGTTCGGCGTCGGCGGCATCATCGCCGACGAGGCTGGTGGGGATGCGGAGGTCGAGGTCACGGGCATTAAGGAAGCGTTCGATCCCTGGTTCTTGGATCTGTACTTCATCGTGCAATCCAAGGTCCAGCGGATGCGGGCGTGGACCGGACGGGTGGACTATTCCGGACTCGGATCCGACTTGAAGCCCGCCGCACACCACAACCACACCGAGTTCCTGAACCGGCTCAAAGCGCAATTCACCAATGCGGTGTTCGACGAACGGCTCGTGGACGTGCCGGCGCCCAAACCGTCGATGATCAGCGGAAAGGGTCTGAAGACGGTTTTGAAGTCCATCGACCCCGCTCTGGAGACCGTGGGGTTTGGCGACCTCCAATCCCGGCTGGTGTTCCTGTCACGCCTGTGATATCCCTGCCCGATGCCTGACGACCTCCGCGACAAGCTCGCCGCCGCGCTGGAGGATCACTACGATCTCGGCGCCGAGATCGGCCGCGGGGGCATGGGGGTCGTGTACCGCGCCGTCGACACCCGGCTGCAACGGGATGTCGCCATCAAGGTGCTCCCCCCCGAGTTGTCCTATCGGGAGGACCTCCGGCAGCGCTTCACCCGCGAGGCTCAGTTGGCCGGGGGCCTCAGCCACCCGAACATCGTTCCCATTTATGACGTGGGCGAAGGCGAAGGCCTGGTGTGGTACGAGATGGCCTTCGTGGACGGGGAGAGCGTGCGCGCGCGGGTCGAACGAGACGGTGCACTCACCGAACCGCAGGCGCGCCGCATCATCCGGGAGGTCGCATGGGCTCTGGGATACGCCCACGCCCGTGGCATCGTCCACCGGGACGTCAAGCCCGACAACATCATGCTCGAGCGCGGAACCGGCCGCGCCCTGGTGACCGACTTCGGCATCGCCAAAATCACTGAAGGTGAGAGCGCCACGCAGCCAGGCACGGTGCTGGGCAGCCTGATGTACATGGCACCCGAGCAGGCCACCGGCGAGGACGATGTGGACGGGCGGGCGGATATCTACTCCCTGGGTCTCTGCGCCCACTTCATGCTCGGCGGGCGACCGCCCTTCGACAAGGCCACGATCGTGACCGTGGCGGCCCGGATCGCCACCGGCGCCACCCCCGATTTCGAAGACATCGAGCAGCCCGTCGATCCCGCCTTTCTGCAGCTGCTGGAGCGGTGTGTGGCGGCCGATCCCGACGAGCGGTGGCAGGACGCCGAGGCCATTCTGGACGCCCTCGGGCCCCAGGCCCTGGCTCCCCGCCCCATGCCGGCATCGATCCGCCGGCTGGTGCACGACTTCATGCTCGTCCCAACGCTGGGCTTTCTCGTCCTGGTCATCGGCGTCATCACCGAAGAACCCACACTCGGCGAATTCATTGGGTGGATGGCGGTAGCCCTGTCCGTGAATTTCGGGATCACGCTGCGGAAGTTCAGCGAGCGGGGATTCCGCTGGCCCGACCTCCGGGAGGGTCTCGACACGGAGATCGCCCGTCAGGCGGAGGAGCTGGAGGCCACCGGCGCGTTGCGGGACCGGTTCAAGACCCTGATGTACATCGCCACGCCGGTTGGAATCTTCGTGGAAACCCTCGGTGCCGGGCTCCCCCTGTGGGCCAGCCTGGCCATCGCTACCCTCCTCGGATTTCCCGCGGCCTGGCTCATGGTCAAGATCGTCACGTTCTTCGGGCGACTGGGGCTGAAGCTTCTTCCGTCGCTGCCCAAGCCCGAATCGGAGAAGTGGTTTCCCCGCTTTGCCGACAAGTTGCTCACCAAGCTGTTCCGCCCGGTGGGTGCCGGCGTCGCCGACGTCCGGGCCCTGACCTCCGGCTCCTCGTCGGGCTGGACCCACTCCGACGTGGGTGTAGCGCGCCGCTCCACCAGATCCATCGACGACCTCTTCGCGGAATTGCCACGGGATGCCCGGCGTCATGCTCAACAGGCACGAGAGCTGGCCCGGGAGCTGACGGCCTCCATCGACGCACTGCGGCGGGAGCGGGCACAACTCGATCGGGATCACAGCCAGGACGTAGCGTCGTTGGCGTCGTCGTCCAAACAGGCCACCCACGCCCTCGAGCAACTCCACTCCCTCATCGAGGGTGTGGCAAGCGGCCGGACGGACCTGTCGGAGATCCGCGAGCGGGTCGCCCGAGCGGCCACGTTCCTCAGGGAGGAAGAGCCAGCAGAGCGACAATCCGGCAAACGGGATCGAGGGAGATCGAAATGGCTCGGCGGGGTGCTCTTGGATTCGGCGGTGACGGGATCGGCACCTTACACGGAGCGGGACTCGAGCCTCCAGCGGCTGGCCACTGACATCACCTCCGAGTGGGACCGGCGCGAGGAGTTCCAGGAGGCACTTCCCGATCCGGAAACCGGCATACATGCGTGCGTGGAGAAGATGCGCCGACTGGACGCGTCCATCATACTCCACGAGCAACGGGGCAAGAGGCTCGATCCAGCCGCCGCCCAATCCGTGACCCAGTGCGAGGATCTCCTCGCCGAGCTGTTAGAAGCCCTGAAGCGCCACGAGTCGGCCACCGCCGGCGAGACCCGGGAGATCGACGACCTCGTCAGACGAATCGATGAGCTCCACTTGGGAATTGATGCGGTGTTGGAGGGGAGCGAGACGTGAGGTCGTAGCGGCTACGTCTTGTCGGGTTCTCGCAGCACGAAATCCTGTCGCCACACCAGATCCATCGTGGGCCACAGTTCCCGGCGCTCGAAGCAGTTCGCCCGCTGGAGCGGTTCGATCATACCCCTTCCCCGTCGGTCGTCCCCGTCGAGGCACACGTCCCGGTTGTACCACACACCCTCCGAACCGAAGGAAACCGTGACCTGCGTACTCTCGAGGCCGTCTTTCTCGGCACGAAGGATGATGGTCCGATTCGCCGGCACCCCACAGAACCGGTATTGCCCCGTGCTATCGGAGATCTCGCCGGCCCCCAGGTCTCGAATCCGATCTCCTTGCGCGAGCAGCTGGCGAACATCGAGCCCTTCGAGCCCCTCTTGCCACACCACCGTGAGCGTGGCACCAGACACCGGCTCTCCCGACGCCTCGGACACGACACTCCCAACTACGGCACGCAGCTCCGTGTCGTCATCGCCGATCTCGTGGCACATCGACTGCAAGATCACTCGTGGCTCGGGGACCTCAAGCTCGACGTACACATTCTCCCCGCGCGTGAGCGTGACGAACACCGGAGGCGGTGTGAATCCCACGGAGTCGACGCGCGGGTGCGAATACGTGATCCCATACTCGCCTTCGAGAAATCCTGTGAGCGCGAATCGGCCGCTCCCGTCTGCCACCGTGGAACGGTCCGTTCCCACGATCGAGACCTTCGCTCCGCCGAGCCTTCTACCACCCCGGTAGTCGGTCACGACTCCCGAGATCCGTGTGACGTCCGCCGAGTACACCGTCTCACCCCGCGTGGTCTCCACGGAGAGCACCTCGCCTCCGGCGTCGCGGTACCCTCGGACCACCACGCGCTGCGTGGGACCGAAGGCCCGGGGCGGGATGGTTTCGATTCCCAACTTCGGCATCCGGATCACCCAGCGGTACACGACCCATGCCCCATTGGGAAGCTGGATGAAGTCGACGTTCCCCCCGACGCGATCGTCCTCCACTTCATTGGGTAGCTGGGTGTACTGATATTCCATGGTCCGCAGCTCGGACGACCGCTCGTCGAGCCACAGCACGCCCCGGATGTCGGTCACGCCCCGCCCGCGCGTGGGCTCGAAGGAAAGCCCGATCCACCCCGGGTGGTCCTCTCGGTCGCGGACCACGCGGAAACAGTGCGTTCGGAGAAACGTGTCCGCTCGCAGCACTTTGTCGTCGGGGGCGTAAAACCAGATGTCGTCGCCTCGGTACACCGCGTACCCCTCGGCTTCGAGAGAATCGGCGTCGTGGCTTTGAAACGGTGCCCGGTAGTATCCGGTGGATTCCCGCGTCTGTTCATCGGTGACGTGCCTGGCGCTCCGATCCAGATCGCGCTCGTACATCAGGTTCCGGTAGCGGTATCCGCGCTGGGTCGACGTCCACGTCGCAGCGGCGAGCGCCTTGCGGATCTCTTCCCACAACACCGCCGTCGCCTCCCCCTCCGCCGGGCGGATCCGACAACTGGTCTCCTCTCGCACCACGATCGACTCCAGCCGCAAGGGCAGCGCCTCGACCTCGAGGCGGAAGGATTGGCGCTCTCCAGCGCGCAGCGCGAAACGGGGGGAGAAGGCGGCGCGGTAGGCGATACGCTCCGACTTGAGCCGGTAGACTCCCGGCCGCACGCCCCGGAACTCGAAGGCGCCCTCGGCGGATGTCAGGACCCGGACGATTTCACGATCGTTTTCATCCAACAGCACCACGAACCCCACCCCGATCCCCTGCCCCGTCTCGTGATCCACCACGACGCCGGTGATGGTCTGTCCGGCGACCATCGACGGGGTGAGTCCCGCGATGGCACCGACGATCGCCAGGGTCAGCCACAGTTGTTTGATGCCCAGTCGGCCCATGGAGTCCCCTCCGAAGGGTACGGCTACCTAGATACTACCCCCCTACCATGACCGGAGAATTTGATTCAGATGACAAACTGATGACGCGGACTGGGACGCCCTACTGGTTCTGGACGATCCGGAGCGCCAGCAGCGCCGCATTCTTGGCGTTTCCGATGCCAACCGTCCCGACCGGGCACCCCGGTGGAAGCTGGGTGATGGCGTAGAGGGCATCCACCCCCCGTAGCGGACCCACCTCCAGCGGCAAGCCGACCACCGGAACATCGGTGAGGGCCGCGACGGCCCCAGGGAGGGCGGCGGCGAGGCCTGCCGCCGCGATGATCGCCTTGTACCCCTTGCCACGGGCCGACTTGGCAATCTCCGCGGTCTTCTCCGGATCGCGGTGGGCGGACGATACGACGAAGTCGTAGGCCACCCCGGCCTCGTCGAGCACTTTGCACGCCGGCGCCACTCGCTCTCGGTCGCTTTCGGATCCCACGATGATCAATATCGTTCTGTCTGCCATTGTTACACCACTGCCTCTTCCCGAATGATCGAGTAATCCTGCATCCGCTGTGCCGGCACAAACCCGGCCTCTGCGATGCAGCGCTGCATCTCGTCGATCGTCGTCTGGTGCGTGGTTCCCGCAGACGACACGACATTCTCCTCGATCATCAACGAGCCAAAATCGTTGCAGCCAAACCGCAGCGAAATCTGCCCTACCTTGAGCCCCATGGTGACCCAGGACGCCTGGAGGTTCGGTACGTTGTCGAGGATGAGCCGGGCGATGGCCACGGTGCGCAGATAGGTGATGGAGTCCGTCTTCGGCGTCCCCTCCATCTCGGTCCCATCGGGTTGGAGGGGCCACGTGATGAACGCCGTGAACCCGTCGGTCCGGGATTGGACCTCTCGCACCCGCAGCAAATGCTCGATCCGGTCGGCGTTCGACTCGCCGAGTCCGTACATCATCGTGACCGACGTCTTCATGCCCATCCCGTGGGCGACTTCCATAATGTCCAGCCAGCCGTCGGCGCCGACCTTCTTCTTGGCCACCCTGTCCCGCACGTCCTGCACCAGGATCTCCCCCCCGCCGCCCGGAATCGAGTCGAGCCCTGCGGCCATCAGCCGCTCAACGACCTCCTCCACCGTCATGCGGAATCGGGTGGCGAAGAAATCCACCTCGGACGGGGAGAACCCATGGATGTGAATGGGATGATGCTGCTTCACGTACCGCATGAGATCCAGATACCATTCGAACGGGATGTACGGATTGTGCCCACCTTGAATCAGGATCTGGACCCCACCCAGTTCTTTGGCCTCATCGATCTTCTTGCCGATCTCTTCAAACGAGAGGACGTAGCCTTCGTGGTGCTTGGGTCGCCGGTAGAACGCGCAGAATTTGCAGTCGGCCACACACACGTTGGTGTAGTTGATGTTGCGGTCCACGATGTACGTCACGACGCCTTCCGGGTGCAGCTCGTGGCGCTTCTGATCAGCGAGCAGACCGAGCTCCAGCAACGGAGCCTTCTCGTACAACTCGAGGTATTCGTGAAACTCGGAAGAGGTCCGGTCGATCATGAGTTCTCGCTATGCCACCGAAAGAAACGACAAGGTACCGTCCCGCACCACGCCGTGGGCAGCCAGTCGTCGGAAGAAGCTCGTCAAGCCTTCGATGTGGCGGTACGACAACGCGTAGTCGAGGCCGCTCAGGTACTCCCGGCACTCGTCCAGCTCGATCCCGGTCGCGTCGGCCGCGTCGGCGGCCAGTTCGTCCAGGTGGGACAACCCCCAGTCGCGCGACGCCAACAACGAGCGGTGAACCGCGGCAATCTCGGCAGGGTCGGCATCCCGCTGCGCCGCCCACACCGCGAAGACGAACGGCAATCCGGTCCATGCCTTCCACATCTCACCGAGGTCGTAGCGGAAGGGGTAGGTCTTCCGGGCAGCGAGCACGAGCGCCGCATCCCCAATGACCAGCACCGCGTCGTGGGGCAGCCGCGCCAACGCGTCGAGGTCTTGCTGCTCCGCCCGGGCTTCCACCAGCCGCGGTGCGACGTTCCAGTACTCCTTGCACAGCAATTCGACGAGGTGGACCGACGTTCGGGAAGACGCAGAGATGAGAACCGTCGCACCGTCCAATTCGGTGACGGGACGCCGTGAGAAAAGCGCGACGCTGCGCACCGGACCGTCACACGAGATGGCGAGGTCTGGCAGCAGATGATAGGCCTTGGCGTTCCGAGCGTACTCCACGGCGGACACCACCGAAACGTCCAGCTCTCCCGCCGCCAGCAAGTCGTTTAGCTCGGTGGGCGTCCCGGTCACGAACGCGCTGGGGCTCGTCACAATGCCCCGGTCGATGGCCCCGTAGACGGGATAGCAGTTGATGTAGCCGATTCGTCCGACCTGCATCACACCCTCCCGGTCCCCACCAGGTTCGTGAGCTCGGGCACGGGCCCACTCCGCGCGCCGTTGCCATCCGCATCGTCGGGAATGTCGTCGTCTGCGAACGTACGAACCGTGTTGTACAACGAGTCGCGCTCCACCGGATCCTTCCCAGCCGCCCTGATGAACCGCACCAGCTCACCGTACGACATCATCATCGGCGTTTGCGCTCCCGCATCGTGATACACACGCTCGTATACGACCGTCCCCTCCACGTCGTTGCAGCCAAACTCCAGGCCGATTTGCGAGAGGAAGGGCGTTACCATGGGCCAGTGGGTCTTGACGTGGGGGACGTTGTCCAAGAACAACCGCCCTACCGCGATGTTCTTGAGATCGTCCATGCCGGTCGTCGCCGTTCCGGTCCGGCCGAGGCTCTCGCCCAGCTCGTTGTGATCGGGGTGGTAAGCCAGCGGGATATACGTGAGAAAGCCCGGCGTCTCATCTTCCAGATCGCGAAGCATCGCCAGATGGTGGACACGGTCCTCGAGCGTCTCCACGTGGCCGTACAGCATGGTGCAATTCGTGGGGATGTCCAGCTCGTGGGCTTCCCGATGAATGCGCAGCCAATCATCCGCAGCGAGCTTTCGGTCGGCGATGGTCGCACGCACCCCCGGCCCGAATACCTCGGCACCGCCGCCCGGCAACGTGTCGACCCCCGACTCCTTCATGACCACAAGGACCTCGCGCGTCGACATCTTCTCGATACGGGCCAGGTGAGCGATCTCAACGGAGGTGAGCGCCTTGATGTGCACTCCGGGGTGCCGCTCTTTGAGTCCCCGAAACATGTCGAGGTAATACTCCAGCTTCAGCTTGGGATGAAGCCCCCCGACAATGTGGAATTCCCGCGTCGGGCCATTGCGGGCGGCCTCTGCTTCATCGAACACCTCGTCGAGGGAGCGCGTGTACGCACCGTCTTCCTTGGGCAAGCGGGCAAACGAGCAGAAGACACACGTCTTCCGCAGGATGCACACATTGGTGGGGTTGAGGTGCTGGTTGGCCGAGAAGAAGACCCGCTTCCCGTTGCGCCGCTCGTTGGCGACGTTCGCCAGGGCGCCCACACCGAGGAGGTCAGAAGTTTCGAACAGCAGGAGGGCGTCTTCCTTCGTGAGCCGCTCCCCCGCCTCCACCTTTTCCGCCACGGGCTCAAGCCGCGGATCGCTGGCGCGAACCCCCATAGGTCCTACTCCCGATATCGGCGGACGGCGAGAGAGACATTGTGCCCACCGAAGCCGAACGAGTTGGACATCGCCAGGTCAACGTCGCGCTCAACCTTCGCGTTCGGGGCACAATCCAGATCGCATTCCGGATCCGGATCGTCCTGATTGATCGTGGGTGGCACCACGCCCGTCTGCAGCACCCTCACGCAGATGCCGAACTCCACACCGCCGGCAGCGCCGAGCAGGTGGCCGGTCATGGACTTCGTCGAGCCCATGATCAACTCGCCGGCATGGTCGCCGAAGACGTCCTTGACCGCATTGACCTCGGCGATGTCGCCCTGGGGCGTGGAGGTGCCGTGTGAATTGATGTACCCGATTTCCCCGACGTCGATTTCCCGATCGGAGATGCACTCCCGCATCGCCCGGATGGCGCCTTCACCACCCGGCGCGGGTTGGGTCATGTGGTGCGCATCGCCGCTCATCCCGTACCCCACCACCTCGCCGAGGATGTTCGCCCCCCGCTCCTGGGCGTGCTCGAGGGCCTCGAGGATGAGGACACCTGCGCCATCTCCCAACACAAACCCGTCCCGCCCCTTGTCAAACGGCCGCGACGCCCGCTCCGGCTCATCGTTGCGAGGCGAGAGCGCCTTCATGTTGCTGAACCCGGCCACGGAGAGCGCCGTGATGGCAGCTTCCGCCCCGCCGGTGACCATGGCGTCGGCCTTGCCGGACTCGATCAGGCGGAACGACTCCCCCAACGCATGTGCGGACGACGAGCAGGCCGACACGGTGCAGTAGTTGGGACCCTTGGCTCCCAATCGAATGGACACCAGTCCCGACGCCATGTCGGGAATGAACATGGGAACGAAGAAGGGAGATACGCGACTAGGGCCCTTGTTCAAGTAATTGATACACTGCTCTTCGAAGGTCTGAATACCGCCGATGCCGCTCCCGATCACGACGCCGGTCCGGTCGCCCATCGCCTTGCTCCGGTCCCAGCCCGCGTCTTCAACGGCCATCTCGGCTGCCGCGATACCGTACTGGCAGTACAGGTCGGCGCGCTTGGCCTCTTTCCGATCCATGTAATCGGTAGGATCGAAATCCTTGACCTCACATGCAAACCGGACGTCGAACGCCTCCGGATCGAAGCGTGTGATGGGCCCGGCTCCCGATCGTCCCGAGAGGAGCGCATCCCACGTCTCGTCGGTGGTGTTACCGACGGGCGTGATCAGCCCCATCCCGGTCACGACAACACGTCGCTTCAAGAAGCCTCTCCGACCTTGTCGTGCAGGTACTTCATGGCATCGCCAACCGTGCGGAGCTTTTCGGCTTCCTCGTCCGGAATATCAATGTCGAACTCCTTCTCAAACGCCATCACCAGCTCGACCGTGTCGAGGCTGTCGGCGCCCAGCTCTTCCATGAAACTGGCATCCTCGCTCAGTTTGTCACGCTCGACCCCGAGCTCTTCGACAATGATGTCCTTGACCTTCTCCTCCATCTCCTTGATGTCGCTCATTGGTTTTCCTCTTATGAATTTGTGATGGTTCTACATGACCATGCCGCCGTCAACGACCACAACCTGCCCGGTGATATAGCTGGCGAGATCGGACGACAGAAAGAGTACTGCACTTGCAACGTCATCGGGGCTGCCGAGGCGCGCCAGCGGGATCAGCTTGAGCAGCACTTCGCGGGCCGACTCGGGCAATGCCTTCGTCATGTCGGTGTCGATGAACCCGGGGGCCACGGCATTGACCAGCACGCCACGCGATGCCAACTCCTTGGCCACGGTCTTCGTGAAGCCAATGACACCGGCTTTGGATGCCGAGTAGTTGGCCTGCCCGGCATTCCCGGTGATGCCCACAACACTCGCGATGTTCACGACGCGGCCGGCCCGGCGCTTCATCATTCCTCGGGCGACGGCCTTGGTCATGTTGAACACGCCTTTGAGATTCACGTCTAGCACCGCCGACCAGTCCGCATCCGCCATCCGAATGAGCAAACCATCCCGCGTGATGCCTGCGTTGTTGACGAGGATGTCGATCGGCCCCAGGGCGTCTTCGACCTGAGAGATCGCGGTGCCACAGCTTTCAGGGTCGGTGACGTTCGCCGACACGGCGATGGCGCCGCCGCCGATCTCATCGGCCGCTGCTTGGATCTGGGCCGCATCGACCACGTCCGCCAGAGCCACCTTGGCTCCGGCACCTGTGAGGCGCGTGCCGATCGCCTTCCCAATGCCCCGAGACCCACCGGTGACCAAGGCGACTTTGTCTTTGAGATCGATCTTCACACCAACCGCTCACTGTTGAGATGTAGCACGCGTCGGGTCGGCCGCCGGTCGCGATACGGCCCGTAATGTAGCCAGACGGGTCGGACGACAGAAAGAGTACCGAGGCTCATCCGTGCGCCTCCAAAAAGCCCGTCACGTCGTCCGCGGTCCCCAGGCTCTGCGCGACGGCGCCCCGCACGATCCGCTTCAGCAAGCCGGCCAGCACTTTGCCCGGACCGCACTCGAGAAAGGTGATCGACGCCCCTGCCAACTGCGCCGCTTGCTCCATACATCCCACCCACCGCACGGGGGACACGAGCTGCTCCCCCAGCAGGTTCGCGGCGGTGGCGGCGTCGTGGACCGGCTCGGCGCGGGCGTTGGCCACCACCGGGAACACCGGGTCCACAAAGTCCACCGTGGACAGGACCGCCTCGAGGCCTTCACGGGCCGGCTCCATCAGGGGCGAATGAAACGCCCCGCTCACGTTCAGTGGGAGGACGCGCTTGGCGCCCGCAGCCTTGCACCCCTCACCCGCCCGGGCCACCGCGTCCGGGTCGCCGGAGATCACGGTTTGGTCCGGGGTGTTCAGATTGGCGGCCACCGCCACCGAATCGCCGGTGCTGGCTACCCGGCACGCCGTCTCGACGTCCTCCGTGGCGAGGCCCACGACGGCGGCCATGGTGCCCTCGCGGCTTTTCCCGGCCTCGAGCATCAGCTCGCCTCGGCGACGCACTAGCTGGGCCGCCTCCCGAACGGTCACCGATTGGGCCGCGGCATAGGCGCTGTACTCACCGAGGGAGTGGCCTGCTCCGGCCACCGGCGAGACGGTGGAGGCCACAAGGGCGTGGACCGCGGTGGAGTGGGCCAGGATCGCCGGTTGGGCGTTGTGGGTCAGCGTGAGCTCCTCCTCCGGGCCTTCCCACATCAATCGCGACAGTGAAACCTCCAGCGCGTCATCCACCGCCTCGAACACCTCCCGAGCCACTGGAAACCGCTCGGCGAGGTCCTTCCCCATACCGACTTTTTGAGCTCCCTGCCCCGGGAAAATCAGGACCGATCTTACCATCGCACCAAGGTGCTACCCCAGGTGAACCCACCACCGAACGCCACCATGAGGATGTTGTCCCCCTTCTTGATCCGGCCGTCCCGCACACCCTCGTCCAGCGCGATGGGGATCGACGCCGCCGACGTGTTACCATAGCGGTCGATGTTCACAAAGGCTTTCTCCGCTGGGATGCCGGCGTGCTTTGCCGTGGCTTCGATGATCCGGAGATTGGCCTGGTGGGGAATCAGCCAGTCCACGTCCTCACTCGACAACCCCGCGCGAGCGAGCACCTGGCCACAGGCGTCTGCCATCTTGCGGACTGCGTGCTTGAACGTCTCGCGCCCCGCCATCCGGATGTAGTAGGTGCGGTCGTTTATCATCTCTTCGGACGGCGGTTGGATGGCGCCGCCGCCGGGGCGGTATAGCAACTCCCGAAGCGTGCCATCGGTCTTGAGGTAGCTCGCCAGGATCCCCCGGTCGCCGTCCTGCGTGGGTCGCACCAGTGTGGCGCCGACGCCATCGCCGAAGAGGATACACGTAGTCCGGTCTTGGTAGTTCGTAATGGTGGAAAGCCGCTCGGCGCCCGCCACCAACACATTGGTCGCCTGGCCCGACGCCACCATCCCCTCGGCCACCGTGAGCCCGTAGAGGAAGCCGCTGCATGCGGCCTGCACGTCGAAGGCCGCGGCGTTCTTGGCTCCCATCGTGGCCTGCAGATCGCAGGCCTGGGATGGCAGCAGGTGGTCGGGACTCGCCGTCGCGACAATGATGGTGTCGACGTCCAGCACGTCCAGGCCCGCGACTTCCAGCACCTGCTCGCAGGCATACTTGCCCATGCAGGCCAACGTCTCTTCGGCGGTGGCAATGTGGCGCTCGCGAATGCCCGTGCGTTCCTGAATCCACTCGTTGGACGTGTCGACCATCTTCTCGAGGTCGGCATTGGTGAGAATGTTGGTGGGCACGTGTTTTCCTGTGCCGACGAGTTCAACAAAAGGTCGCTTCATGCGAGGTCTGGACTCCGGCTCGAGCTGACGAGCGGCTGGACAGAGAGAGAGTGGAGAGGTGGCAGCAACACGCCCTCACCCCCGGTGGCAACCAACGCCATCCTGGGGCCAGCGTCACACTTCTTCGACTGCAATCCGCTGCTTGCCGCCGTAATAGCCACAGCTGGGACAAACCCGATGCGGGCGGCGGGGATCGCCACAGCGCGGACACGCCTGCGAGGCAACAGCCGGAGCCTTATGGTGCGTGCGCCGCTTCAGTTTCCGGCTCTTCGAAGTTCTTCGCTTGGGAACGGCCATCGTCGGTTACTCGTCTCGTTTGGTTTCTAAGGCTTCGAGCGCCCCCCACCGCAGATCCGGCGGTGGCCGGCAGTCACACGAATTCACGTTCAAGTCGGTGCCGCAGGTGGAGCACAGCCCCTTACAGTCCTCACGGCACAGCACGTACTGCTCGGCGGCGAGGATCAACTCCTCCCGTACGGCATCGCGGAGGTCGAGGACGTTGGTGCCCTCGGGGATGACATACTCCGAGGGATCCTCCGTGTCCTGGTCTTCGGTGAACACCACCTCGACCGCCTTGTCCACTAGCAGCGAAGTGGACGCGAGACACCTCCGACACGAGGCCTTCACCGTGGTCGCAAGACGTCCCTTCCAGTAAAACCGGCCCAGGCCGGCGCTCGAAACGCGTCCCGAAACCCGAACCGGTTCCCCGAGTCCGACCTCGACTCCATCGAACAACGGGTCGTCGCTGGCGACCTGGCCAGAAACCTCAAAAGGGCCTCGATCGAAGCCGCCCACTTCCACCTGCAGCATAGCCGATAAAACTATCGGGGACCTACACTTGGGTCAACGCGCCCGGCAACGTCGTCTACGAGCCAAGGCCAGCCTCCGCGAAGAAGAAATCGACCTCCCTGGCAGCGTTGTCCGGAGAGTCCGAGGCGTGGATGGCATTCCGCTCTTTCGATTCTGCATACCGCTTGCGCACGGTTCCCTCGGCGGCCTCCGCCGGGTCCGTCGCCCCGATGACGGTTCGGAGGTGGCTGACGGCGTCGTCCCGCTCCAGTGCCATGGGTATGCAGGGGCCCGAGGTCATGTACGTCACCAGGGACCCGAAAAACGGCCGCTCCTTGTGGACCTCGTAGAAGGCCTGGGCCTCCGCCTCGGAGAGACGGGTCATGCGCAGGGCCCGCACCACGAACCCCTGGTCCTCGAGGTCGGCCAGGATCTTGCCCGCAAAGCCGCTTTCCACGGCGTCCGGTTTGATAATCGCAAGCGTAAGCATCAGATCGGATTGGCCGGTTCAGGTTCCGAATAAGAGGCGGACCACACCACCCCTCGTGAGCATCCCCACCAGGATTCCCTCCCGCACCACGGGGAAGCGGTCGGTGTCCTTGGCGACCATGAGGCTTGCCACCTCGGCGAGACTCTGGTCTTCGGTGAGGCAGAGCACGCTCCGGTCCATTAGCTCCCTGACCGGCAGAGTCTCCAGATCCGGCTCCTCGACGGCCTCGTCCACCTCCTCCGGTGCCCCCTCACCACTCCCACGCACCCCCACCCGGGTTTCCTTGAGGTACCGGGGAAGGGCCAGGCCCAGCAGATCCCGCCCGGAGACCATGCCCAGGACCTCACCGCTGTCGGAGATGACCGGAATCGAACCCAGGTGGTAGCGGGTCAACATCCGGGCGGCGTCCGCCAGGGTGGTCTCAGGGGTCACCGAGCGGGCCTTCCGCCGCATCACGTCACCCACGAGGATCACATCCGTGAGCTCGACGTCCATGAGATCGGGGATCTCCTCCACCTCCTGGGCGTTCGACGCCCCGAGAATAGCCGCGGACACCCCCTCCCCCGCCATGGCGTGGGCAAACCCCGTGACGGCCTGGAGGAACGTAGGGGTGTCTTTGGGCGGGCCGGCCACGACCACCACGATGCAGGCCGATTTCTCGGATTCCTGGACGAGGCTCACGGGCTCGGCGGTCACGCCCAGGGCGGCGCTCACCGACTCCATCGAGTTGGACCGGACGTGCAGGATGAACACGTCGTCGCCCACGGTGAGTGCCTCGTCCGCCGGGGTCTCGCTGACCCGGGCAACCAGCCTCGACGATTCGGAAGCCGTGCCCGTCTCCACGAACGACGCGATGAGCTGCTCCGCCGCATCGTGCAACGTTTTGGCGGGGAGCGGAATGACGATACGCTCCGGCGCCAGTAGGTCACGCAGGTTCACCGGTTCAGGCCCGCTCCTTTAACAGGGGCACCACTTCGGCGGGTCGCTTCATCACGCCGATGCTCGCGGCCTCCAGGGCCGCCATCTTCTCCGCCGCCGTACCGCTCGACCCAGAGATAATAGCCCCGGCATGGCCCATGCGCCGCCCCGGCGGGGCGGTTTGGCCGGCGATGAAGCCCACCACCGGTTTGGACACGTGGTCCGCAACGTACTGGGCCGCCTTCTGCTCGTCGGTCCCCCCAATCTCCCCGATCATCACGATGGAGTTCGTCTCGGGATCCGCCTCAAAGGCCGCCAGGCAATCGATGAAATTGGTGCCGATGATGGGATCCCCACCAATGCCGATGCAACTCGTCTGGCCGTAGCCGTTCTTGGATAGCTGGTGGATGATCTCGTACGTCAGCGTGCCGCTACGGGACACCACACCCACGTGCCCCTCCTTGCAGATCGACCCCGGGATGATCCCCACCTTGGACTGACCCGGTGAAATGGCCCCAGGGCAGTTCGGCCCGATCAGGCGTGTGCCCTTTTCCCGCAGGAACGGCATCACGCTGGTCATGTCCAGGACCGGAACACCTTCGGAGATGCATACGACCAGTTCGACACCGGCATCGGCCGCCTCGTAGATGGCATCGCCTGCGAACCGGGCCGGAACGTAGATGACCGACGCGTTGGCACCGGTCTCCGCCACTGCGTCCGCGACCGTGTTGAATATCGGCACCGAACCATCGAACGTCTGCCCGCCTTTGCCGGGGGTCACGCCAGCGACGACCTTAGTGCCGTACTCGATCATCTGGCTCGTGTGGAACGAGCCGTCGCGCCCGGTGATGCCTTGCACAACGAGCTTGGTGTCGCTGTTGATGAAGATGCTCATGCGGCCTCCTTGGCGACCTTCACCGCCTTCTCGACCGCTTCATCCATATCCGTGAGGGCACTGAAGCCCGCATCCTCCAAGATTTTCACCGCCAAATCCTCGTTGGTTCCCGTCAACCGGATAACGATGGGGATGTCGAACGACATCTGGCTCGTCGCGGCAACGATGCCGTTGGCCACGTCGTCGCACCGGGTGATGCCGCCAAAGATGTTGAACAACACGCTCTTCACGTTCTCGTCGGCGCCGATGATTTTGAGCGCGGTGATCACCTTCTCCGGGCTGCTGCTCCCGCCGATGTCCAGAAAGTTAGCCGGCTCCCCACCGTAGAACTTCACCAAATCCATGGTCGCCATGGCCAGGCCGGCCCCATTGACGCAACACCCCACGTCGCCGTCCAGCTTGATGAACGAGAGACCGGCTTCCCGCGCCTCGACTTCCGACACCGCTTCCGCCGACTGGTCCCGCAATTCGGCGATCGCCGGTTTACGGTCGAGCTCGTTGTCGTCCACGGACATCTTGGCGTCCAACGCCACGACCTGTCCCTCGTCGTTCGTGATCAAGGGATTGATCTCCGCGAGGGAACCCCCGGCATCGACGAACGCCTTGTACAACCGTTGCATCACCACGGCCGCTTGACGAACCTGCTTCACGTCGGTGTAGAGCTCGAACGCCAACGCCATCGCCTGAAACGACATCAACCCAAACCGCGGATCGATGGCGAGCTTGAAGATCTTGTCCGGTGTCTTCGCCGCCACTTCCTCGATGTCGACCCCACCCTCCGGGCTCACCATGAGCACGGGCTGTTGTGACTCTCGATCGACGATCACGCCGACATAACTCTCGGACGTGATGTTCACCGCCGGTGCCACGAGCACTTTCTCCACGGTGAGACCTTTGATGGTCATACCGAGGATCTGTTCGGCCGCTGCCCGCGCCTCGGCCGGATCTTTCGCCAGCTTGACGCCGCCGGCTTTACCCCGCCCACCGGCATGGACTTGGGCCTTGACGACAACCCCTCCGCCCATACCGCGTGCGATGGTTTCCACCTCATCCGGTGTGGTCGCAACGTCGCCGTCTGGTACGGGTACTCCCGCAGCCTTCAGCAGCGCGCGCGCCTGATATTCATGAAGGTTCACTCAATCGTCTCCAGAATCGTCGTTCCGGTTTTGCCATTCAGAGCGGGGACGCCTTCCGCCAGATCTGCAATCACGGCACGGCGCCCACCCTGCTGGATGAACGTGACCGCGGCTTCCAGCTTCGGTGCCATACTGCCGCGGCCGAGTTGACCTGTCTCGAGTAGGGCCTGGGCCTCCGGCACCGTCATACGGGGAATCGGGGTGGCGCGATCCGTTCCCCAGTCCCGATAGACCGCCGAGACATTGGTCAGAATGAGCAACGTGTCTGCCCCGAGTCGGTTTCCCAAGATCGCCGCTGTGCGGTCCTTATCGACCACCGCATCGACTCCCTCCCAACCCGTGGTGGGATCGCGACACACTGGAGGCCCACCGCCTCCCGCCGCAACGACGATCTTGCCCTCGTCCACCAACTGCTTGACCGCCTCAGCCTCGACGATGTCGATGGGCGTGGGGCTCGGAGCCATGCGTCGCAGCCTTCCGGCACCGTCCTTCCGGACTACCACACCGCGCGACTGCAATTCAGTGGCGGCGTCTTGGGACAACACGTTGCCGATCGGCTTCGATGGATCGCGGAGCCGGGGATCGTCGCTCGCAACCACGCTCTGCGTGATGACCGTGAGGACTTGCCGGTCGATGGTAAGACGTCGCAGCACGTTCTGCAACGACTGTTGCACCATATACCCAATCCACCCAGCCGTGCCTGCCACGAGCACACCCAAGGGGAGCGGTTCGACGTGGTCTCGCGCAAACTCGTTGCGCTCCAACGCATCTCCGACCTGAGGGCCGTTTCCGTGAACGATGGCAATGTGCCACCCTTCGGCGGCCAGCTTCACCACGGCCTCGAGCGATTCACGAGTGTGACGAAACTGGTCGTAAACGGTGGCGCGGCGTCCGGCTGGCGCTAGGGCGTTTCCACCCAGAGCGACGACAATGGTACCTGCAGTCGTATCCACGAAGCGAGTGAAGGGTAAAAGAACGACCCTATTGGGAGCAACCCGGTCCACGACACGGATTGCTGTCACCCATCAAGAGTATGCGGAGTTCTTCATAAGCGCGGCCAAATGCGACCCAATCGCCTGACTGCCGGGCAGCATCGAGACGCCCGAACCAGCGCCGGGCCACCGCCCAATCCGTCGACACCATGTCGGCGCTCCGATCCGAGGCCAATGCCTCGTTCAACGCGGTCTCGAACGATGGAGCCGCTCCCACGGCTCCCGCCCATTGCACCACCACGCCCATCAACGCCGGTACACTGTCCCGGTTGACGGGATTGGTGTAGCTGGATTGGAGCGACAGGATGCCGTCCCCGACCCGCACGGTCTTGAGCGGTCCGACCACGCCTACGTCGACCCCCCGCTGGGCCACGAACCGCGCGGCCGTCTGCTCGGGGCTGGGCGACTCCCACGGCTGTCCGAAGCGGGTCACCGTCAACGACGGTCCCCGTCCGTCCACCTCCCCTGCGACGAGCCCTGCCAGGCGGGGCGGCCTCCCCGCCTGGATGGTAGACATCCGGCGCAGACGCCCGTTCGCTTCGGATCCGGTCGCAGCGAGCCACCAATACGTATCCGTGGCCGGGCCATCGTCCGGGTTGGGCTGCTGGAGGCGACCGAAGAACCCGGGACGCCGGGGGGCCTCCGGGTCGCGCAGCAGCTGCAGCTGCGTGGCAAACAGCTCCGCCGGGTACACCAGGTGCGCTCGAAGGCCCCTGGGCAATTCCGACCAGGGCGACACGCCATCGCGGACCCACGTCGCCCACGCCCGGCTCACTGCATCGGCGTCCGGGAGCAGGTAGACGGACGTCTCACCGGTCACCGCATCGACGATTCCGACAAATCCGGCCCGGAGATATCCCACGGCCGCTCCCTGCCAACGGGACCGCGCGGAGAGAGGGAAGCTCGCGGATGCGACATAGCCGAAGGAGGTCCAAGAGAGTCGATCGTTGGCCACCACGGGATGGGGGCTGCCGAACGTCGCGAAGGGCGCAAAGGTCTCCAACCGGTCGCGCACAGACCGGTGCCACAGCACCATCGACGATGCGCTCACGGCTGGAGAAGTAAGGAGCTTCGAGCTCTGCAGCCTCCACGCAAGGGCCAGGCGGCGAAAGAAGCCGCCTGCCGGCACGCCCGTCACGGATCGTTCCGTCACCACCGCAAACTGCCCGGTCGTCGGACCAAACCGCAATGTGGAATCGGTCAGTGCCACGTCGGTCACCGCGGCCACCACCGAGTCGGGACGCCGGAGATCCGGGATGTACAGGGGCCGCCCGTCCGGCGATGCAACATCAGCACGAACGGCCACGACGCCCCGCACCTCGCTGTACGGTTGAAGGTGCACTCGCTCCCAGGAGAAAGCCGGGTCGACCGCCCTGGCAGCGATGAGGTCCACCTCCCGTGCACCGATGACCACGGGAACCTGGCTTCCGTCCGGGCCGCGGTAGCTGCCGAGCGACGACGTCACGAAGCGCAAGTGCGGCTCCAGCCGTGCGGCACGGTTGAGAAATCGGTTAACGGCGAATTCGTCCCACACGACGGGACCGGCCACGCCGGGTGCCCCGGCGACGGCGGCTTCGGGTCCGGCTCGTGGCGAAGGCACCACACGATGGTCGGCGCGTTCGAGCCCGTACGCGTACGCCGTGAACTCCTCTCGCGCATCGCTGAGGATGTCGGACCGGAGCTCGAGGTCTGTCCGCACGCCGGCCGCCACCGCCGGTACCAGGTAGTGCCCCACGAACGACAGGACCCCCAGCGCTCCCCAGCCAAACAGGATCAAGCTCGTCCGGGCATACCGGATCCACAGGAGCGACGCCGCACAAGTGATGAGGCCTACCGCACTCAGGAGGCGCGCGGTCGGCAACCGCACGTCGATGAGCACCGAGTCGTACGGGACGTTGTGAACGCCCGCAAGGTATTCCGCAGGCTCCAACCGGTATCCCCACACGAGCGCCAACGCGAAGACCGCGAACAACGCACCCAAGTGACGACGCGCTTCGGCGTTCACCTCGATCCGGCGCTTCGTGTTCCGCACGGCACCCACAGCGGTGTACAGCACCAGCGAGACTCCGAGCATGACCACCGCCAAGAAGGTCACATAGCTGTGGAGGGTGCGGGTCCATGGAAGCAAGAACAGGTAGTAGGAAGCGTCACGCTGCAGGATCGGGTCGCTGAGTCCCACCACGATGCTACCGGTGGCCAGTGCCCGGGCATGCCACCACTCCCCCGAACGAAAGCTCAAGACTAACGCCAGGACGAGTCCCAACACGGCGAAGCCTACGAACAAATAATGCCGCGGCACCGCCTCGATGATCTCGATATTCCCCAACCGCCTCGGTACGGTGACCGAGCCGATGGACCGGTACACGAGGAAGAGGTTCCCCAGGCACCACACTGCCGCTCCAGTGAACGCGAGCAAGAACAAAAGGGCTCGCATGCGGGCGATATCGGCGTGGGTCTCCTCCACGCCTAACGCCTCCGCCCACAGGTGGTCGGCGGTACCCACCGCCACCCAGCGGCCGAGCAGCAGGACCAGGAGGAAACCGATGATCCCTATGGTCAGCCACCGGCTGCGCGATGTCATCCGCGCAGCGCCTCCAGCACTCTGGCTGGATGATCGGCCGCCTTCGCCACGCGACGCCAGTGCTTCTTTACCTTCCCGTCGGGACCGACCCACACGGTCGAGCGGATGACACCGACGGTCTTCTTGCCATACATCATCTTTTCGCCGAACGCACCGTATCGAGTCATCACCTTCTTGTCGGGATCGGACAAAAGCGTAAAAGGCAACTTGTACTTCTCAATGAAACTCTCGTGCGACGCGGCTCCGTCGGGCGAGATTCCCAACACCACCGCATCGGAGTCACCAAAGTCCTTCCACAGATCCCGGAAGCCCTGCGCCTCTTTCGTACATCCAGGCGTGTTGTCCCGTGGGTAGAAGTACACGATCACGTTTTTTCCGCGATAGTCCTTCAACGACACTTTCGTGCCGGTCGAATCACTCAACGTAAAGGCGGGTGCGGCCTTTCCTTCGTCAACTGGCACGGATTCTCCTGTGTCTCCGGGATTCGGTAGAGGGCGTCATTACTCCGTGGCGCCGGCCGCTGCGCCATTGATAAGGAAAGCCAGTCGCACGGCCGCACGCTGCAGCTGCAATTTCGAAAGCGCCACGCCACGGCGGTAGTACGCATCGTCCACCATGTTCCCGGGCTGCAATGTGTAAACGGACTCTTCGACAATGCGATGCGACTCGTTTGTCCACGCGACGACGTCGGAGCTGGTCCAGCTCGCCACCTGGGCGTCCGTGATCGACTCGCCGAGCGCTCGCACCTCGTCGGGTCCCGTCACCCCGGCACGACAGAGCATGACCGAATCCCACAGCTGATGGAGATTCAGGTTGGGCCGGGCGCACGATGCAGCATCCGGGAACTCCACGGTGATCGAGTTGCCGCCTCGATCTTCCAGCCGCCCGGCGTGAAGCGGTTGATGAAGGTCGGCCACAAAGTGGCTCAGGAACCTGAGCGCTTCTGCCCGCTGCTCCCGACTAACGGCTCCATCTTCGAGTAATGCGGCATAGTGTTCGACTGCCCACGTCACACACCGTCTCTCCTCGTCGGTGCAGTCTCTCGCCGGATCGAATCCGCCGCTCCCTGCCGGGATGTTGACGAAGTGGTATGAGGACGTGTGCGGATGCGTGGTGGATCGTGCCCGGTCCGCCCAATAACACGAAGCGGGAAACGTGTCGCGCGCGTCCGTGCCGGTGAGGGACTCGACTAGCGCTCTCCCTTCCTCGGTGAGGCGCCGCCACGCCATCCGGCACACAATCTCATGGCCATCCGCGCCCCAAAGCCCGGGTTCCGGTGCAGCCACCCCAACCAACAGGGCTGTCAGTGCTACGACCATAATTTCTCACCCTGATGTTCCTGGGTCGGTCACCACCTCACCCCGTAGATCGACTACACCGCGCTACCACGCAATACCATAATCCTCCCCGTAATTGCTCGAGCCGCCCCACATCGTTCCGTGCTTCCAGTCGAAGTATATGGCGTTGATAGGGCCCGACGTGAGACGCTGAAAATCGAGGTGATACCCCATCTTGCGCAACTCGTCCCTCACCCACGGTGACACGGACTCATTGAGCGTGAGCCGGCCCGGCTCCGACTCGTGCGCACCGAACGAACTCCGGATCTGATAGCTCGTGATGTTCGGGGCCTCCGCCGCCTGCTGCACGTTCATCCCGAACTCGACCATGTTCAGGAGGAACTGTAACAGGTTCTGATCTTGGCTGTCGCCTCCCTGCACGGCGAAGGAGAGGAACGGCTTGCCGTCCTTCAACGCAATACTGGGCGTCAAGGTCGCCCGTGGCCGTTTCCCGGGCTCGACGACGTTGTAGGGATTCTGTGTCTCGTCCAACACGAAGCTCTGCATACGCTGGCTCATGCCAACACCCGTGCGTCCCGCCAACGTTGCGGGAATCCACCCACCACTCGGCGTAATGGAGACCACCCATCCGTTTTCGTCGGCCGTCTGAATGGACGTGGTACCCGCAAAGAACCCCTCCTCGAACGACATGTCGTGGCCGTTGGGGTGTCCTTCCAAAGTTGAAGGGGTGACCGTGTTCCACGAGTCCAGCAAGTGCGGGTAGGGATTCTGCTTCCCCTCGAACGGATAGGGATCTCCCGGCCCCACATCGGGGTCGTTCTGCTCCCAGTTGATCTCCCCGAACCGCTGGCGGGCGTAGTCTTTGGAGAGGAGCCCTTCGATCGGCTCCTCCGGAAGCACATACGGATCGCCGTAGTAGAAGTCTCGGTCGGCAAACGCGTGGTTCATCACTTGGTACAGCGTGTGGATGTACTTGGTACTGTTGTATCCCATGGTCTGGAGATCGACGTTCTCCAGCATGTTCAGCGCTTGCAGCAGCACCGGGCCCTGGACCCAGCTCGTCAGCTTGTAGACCTCGATATCCTTGTAGGTCGTCATGACCGGTTCTTCGACGTACACCTGCCAATTCGCCAAGTCTTCCAGCGTGTGCAGTCCACCCTCCTCCTGGGATCCCCGCACGAACTCCTCGGCGATGTCGCCCCGGTAGAACCGGTCGTAGGCCGCGTAGATCGCTTCCTGGCGGTTCTTTCCAGCCGCTAACGCTTGGCGCTCCGTGTCCACGAGTTTTTGGAGGGTGTTGAGTAGGTCCGGCTGGCGAAAGACTTCGCCGGGATACGGCGCTTCGCGCTCCTCGCCCAGATGGGGCAAGAACACATCCCGGGAGTATTTCCAGGCTTTGATCCGCTCCTTGTTCCGCTCGATGTTGTTCGCGGTCTGTGCCTCAATCGGATACCCCTCGGCCATCTGTATCGCCGGCTCGAGCACCTCCGCGAGACTCAACGTTCCGTACTCGGCCAGCATGACGAGCAACCCTCCCGGGGTACCCGGCGTGACCGCCGCCAACGGGCCGTAGGCGGGCGGATACGCCATCCCCCGCTCGCGGAAGAACTCCGGCGTCGCTCCCGTGGGAGCGACACCCAGGGCGTTGATCCCGATCACCTTGCCGGTGTTGGGATCGTAGATCAGGGCCTGTGTCTCTCCGCCCCAGCTGAGGACGTCGTACATCGTCGCGGTGGCACCCAACATGGCGGCGGCCGCGTCCACCGCGTTCCCACCCTTCTGGAACATGATGGCGCCGGCGGTAGCACCGAGGGGTTTCCCGGTGATAGCCACCCAGTGCCGGCCGTGGAGCACGGGTTTGACCGTACTCTGGGCAAGGAGATCCGAGGGCAGCGGCAGAGCCAGTACCGTCCCGAGCAAACACCATGCGCCGATGGTAAAGGTGCTAGTCAACCGCATAGTCCCTCCTAGAAGTGGAGAATCCCTGAGCCATCGAGTTCGTTCAATGAACCTATCGATACTACGCGCGGGACGCATCTCCGTTGGCCCGGTGTCCGCGAGATCCTCCTGGTGGCACGCGCCCAGGCGCTGCTCCCACGATGGCCGAAGGCCTCGACGATCTCACCCGGCTTCCCTATTTGTTCGGAGATTTGCTGCACAGGAGATACAGGAGGACCTGAAGAAGATCGCAGGGCTCGCTACCGCCCTCGCTCGCCGATGTCAGGAGGAATTAGCGCCGGGGCAACGAGTCGGGATTCGGCGTCGGCATCCGTGCGTCGACCCGAGCGCGCCACGCCCGCAACATCGCCAGCAACTCATCGGCCTTCTCCGGCATTTGCGTGGCCAGGTCTGTGGTTTCGCCGATGTCGTCGGCGAGGTTGTAGAGTTCCACGCGCCCGTCCTCGAACCACTCGATCAACTTGTAGTCGCCGGCCCGTACGGCCCCCGTCGGTGTATTGCCGGACCCATGGTAATGGGGAAAGTGCCAGTACAGCGCGTCACGATCCAACGCGGTGGCCCCTTGCAGCAACGGTGCGAGGCTCAGCGCATCACCCTCAAAGCTGATGGACAGCGGCACTTCGGCCATCTCCATCAGCGTGGGAAACAGATCGTTGGTGATCGCCGGATCGTCGATCACCCTTCCGGGCTCCGTCACCCCGGGCCACTTCACGATCAACGGGGAACGGATCCCTCCCTCGTAGAGCCACCCTTTCCCCGCCCGGAGCGGCAGGTTGGACGTGGGTGATCTCGTGCTGCCGTTCATCAGCGTGCTGAGTCCACCGTTGTCGGACAGGAACACCACGATGGTCCGGTCATCGATCCCCAGTTCCTCCAGCTTGTCGAGAATCGAGCCAACGCTCTCGTCGGTACTCTGGATCATGCCGGCGTACACGGCATGGTCCTGTCGCTGCTTGCTCGTACCCGTGGTTCCCTCGGGAAGAAACGGGGGTCCGCCCAAGGGCGGTAGCCGGCCGGCTTTCGCCTCGTACTTGTCGGTTAGCACCTGCTTCGATTCCAGCGGCGTGTGGACTGCATAGTGGGACAGGACCAGCAGAAAGGGCCGGTCCCGATTGGCCTCGATGAATCGCAGCGACTCGGCGGTCAGACGGTCCGTGAGATACTCGCCCGCTTCACCGTCCTCCAGATCCGGCACGTCGAATCGAGGCTGACGCTCGTTCCTATAAGGAAAGAAATACGATCCAGGCTGACCTGCGTGGTGACCGGCCACATTCAGATCGAAGCCCTGAAACTCCGGATGGTATTCCTCATCACCCAGGTGCCATTTGCCGATGTAGGCCGTCGCATATCCGATGGCCTGAAACGCGTCGCCGAACGTAATCTCTTCGAGAAACAGCTCCCGCTCGTACTCCGCCTGGAGCAAGCGGCCCTGCTGCTCACCGCCGATCCAGTTCGTTATGTTGAGCCGAGCTGGATACTTCCCCGTCATGATACTCGCCCGCGTGGGAGAACAAACCGGGCTCGCCGTGTAGAACTGCGCGAACCGTGCCCCCTCCGCCGCGAGCTGGTCGATGTTCGGCGTCTCGTAGAAACTGCTGCCGTACACTCCGGTATCCACCCATCCCAAGTCGTCGACGAGAATGAACACGATGTTGGGCTCGATCTCATCCGCCGGGGCGCACCCCGACACCAGAACGGCCGCCGTTACGACAATCCATGTGCGTGGTTTATACATGGCAGCAAATATGGGTGGTCTCCCTCACAACGCCAGTGACGCGCGCCACACCTCGACAAACCACGTTCCCTCTTCGGCTTCACCCCCTTGACGTTGCCTTGACGGTTCCGTCCGAGCTTAGGCCCGTCCGTGCACAGGAACACTTATATCGGGAAAGTTACTATGCAACCACGATTTGGCCTCGCGGCCGTTGCGATCGTCTTGGCCGCCTGCGGGGACGACGGCCTCCTGAGCGTCGGCGACGGCAACTCCGAGAGGCGATCCAACGATTGGCTGGGTCCCTCGAAGGACAAAGCCTCCATCACCGTCATGACCCGAAACATTCACGTGGGAACCGACGTCGACCGTATCATCGAAGCGGAGCACCCAGAAGACATTCCCCTTCTGGTCGCCGAGGCGTTCCAGACCCTCCTCGCCACTAATTTCCCAGAGCGCGCAGAGGCGTTCGCGCGGGAGATCCTCGAAACCGATCCTCACCTCATCGGGCTTCAGGAAATCTCTCTCATCCGACACCAATCGCCAGGGGACGCCGTCTTCGGTGGAGCGTCTCCTGCCGAGGACATCCTGTTCGATTTCCTGGACATCCTGCTGCGAACGCTCCAGGGCTACGGACTCGACTATCGCGCGGTGGCGAAGATCCAGAACGCCGACGTCGAGCTGCCGATGATCACCGGTGTCGATCCGTTGGCGTTCAAAAACGTTCGCCTCACCGATTTCGACGTGATCCTCGCTCGGGGCGATGTGGAGATATCCAACGTTGAAGCGAAGAACTACTTGGCGACGCTCGACGTTCCCGACGGCCAAGGCGGCATCGCGTTCGAGATTCCCCGGGGCTTTACCGCCGTGGACGCCACGGTGGAGCACACCACAGTGCGGTTCGTGAACACGCATCTGGAACCGGCGTCGCTCGACGTGAAGCAGGACCAGGCAGACGAGCTGATCGAGACGCTCCGTGACGAGACACTGCCCATCATCCTGGTGGGGGATCTCAACACCCCGGCGCCTGAAGGCACCGTCTACAACACGTTCCTCAACGAGTTCTATCTCGATGCCTGGGACCTCCGGTCCAACGGACGCAACGAGCCGGGATTCACCGCCAATCATGACAACGACCTTCGGGACGAGTTTGTGGACCTGCACGAGCGCATCGATCTGATCTTGGTGCGGAACCGCCCCGGAGCGGCTCCCAAATCGGCCATCGGGTCCGTGTTCGCCATCGTCGTGGGGGACGAGCTACAGGACCGAACTCCGTCAGGATTGTGGCCCTCGGATCACGCCGGCGTCGTGGCCCGGATGGTGATACCTAGACTCGGTGGCGGCATCGTGGCCCAGGACCAGGGACGCGGGAGGGAACGGGGCGACGGATAGCCGCCAAGATAGGGCGCAGCGTGTCGGCGCCTCCCGTAGCGCGCGTCGGTTCTCTTCAGCATCTCCGGGTGCCGGGGCATGAATCAAACCGCAGCGCGCGTAGGGAGGCGTTGACATGCGGAGCCAACTCGGCGGTTTCCGGTGCGGACTTCCCGAATTGTAACCTACGTCACAATCCCACCGTATCTCCTGCTACGGCAGCGAGTTCCGCATTCCTTTACTTTGCTGCCCTTCGACAGCGCTATTCCATCTAACGAGGGTGAAGGCATGCGGCATTTCGGTAAGATCATCATGGGTGCGGCGCTCGCGACGCTAGTTGCCTGCGGCGACTCCACCGGTCCAGCGGTTGAAGACAACAACTCCGGTACCGGAACAACCACGCTCAGCGTGGACGCACGAATCGACGGACAAGACGCCCCCGGCGGCTTCATCACTGACTTCATCGTCACGGTCCTGACCGGTGAAGGGCTTCCGGTCTCCGACGCCACTGTGACGGTCCAGAACAGCACACTTGGTACGGTCACCCTTCTCGAAGTCGAGGTGGGTTCCGGCGTGTATCGCGCCGAGCGGAATTCGTTCCCCGACGGCAATTTCCGACTGGACGTGGTGAGTGGCGACGACAAGGTGGAGAATGTGGTCGTCGGCGGCATCGGGATCCACGAGATCACCGCCCCATTGACCCAGGCCAACTTCACCGCCGGCGAGCCCATCACGGTGGAATGGGACGCCCCCGCGCTGGCCCGTGGTGTCGAGATCGAGACCCGTGACTACGAGTCTCCGGTACTGGCCGACAACGGCTCGGCGGTAATCTCCGGCGAGAACAATCCCGAGCGCGCCGAGCAGCGCATCCGAGTCTACCGCTTCAATGAGGTGGACATCGTGGGCGGTCTGCCCGGGTCCGATTTTCTGTTGACGATTCGGAATACGGTGGAGCCCATTTCGGTGACTCCCATCCCGGCGCAGTAATGCATCTGTGGTGAGCCGCGCACGGTGTCGTGCGCGGCTTGCCACCATCGTTTACCCCACTCCCTGCCCCTTCAACCATTCCTCGACTTCACCGCGATACGCGGCGACGTTGGCGTCGGTGGACGCCTCGAAGCGCATGACCAACACCGGCTGCGTATTGGATGCGCGGATCAAACCCCAACCATCCGCAAACGCGATGCGCACACCGTCGATGTCCGACGTCTCGTACTTGGAGGAAAAGTGCTTGACGGCCCGCGCGACGATGGCGAACTTCTCGCTCTCGTCACAGTCCACCCGCAACTCCGGTGTCGAGCAGCGCTCCGGTATGTTGGACAGCAACACCGAGATGGGCTCGCCCATCTTCGCCACATAGTCTAGCAGCCTTGCCGCGGCGAACAGTGCGTCGTCGAAGCCGTAGTAATCCCCGCCGAAAAACATGTGACCGCTCATCTCACCGGCAAGCGGCGAGTCGGACTCCTTCATCTTGGCCTTGATGAGCGAGTGCCCCGTTTTCCACATCACCGGCCGTAAGCCCGATCGCTCGAGATCCTGAGCCAGCACGTCCGAGCACTTGACGTCGAAGATGACCGCGTGTCCCCCACCCATGCGCTGCACGAGGTCCCGGCCGTAGAGGGCCACGAGCTTGTCGCCGAAGATGACGTTTCCCTGCTCGTCCACGGCCCCGATGCGGTCCCCATCTCCGTCGAACGCGATGCCCAACGCGGCCTTGGTCCGACGTACGGCCTCCTGTAGGTCGACGAGGTTCTCCAGAACGGTGGGATCGGGATGGTGATTGGGAAACGTCCCGTCGGACTCACAGAACAACGGCGCGACTTCGGCGCCGAGGCGGGACAGGACGTTCTCCGCAGCGAGGCTCATCACACCGTTGCCGCAGTCCACCACCACACGGAGCGGCGTGACGAGGGGACCGTTGCGTTCCAGGATGGCCGCGGCGTACCGCTCCAAAACCGTCGTCTCCACCTCGAGGTGCCCGGCGCCATCGTCCGTGGCATCCTCTTCGATCCTCTGCCGCAATCCCTGAATGGCGTCCCCGTGCAACGTCTCCCCCGCCACCACCATCTTGAAGCCGTTGAACTCGGGCGGGTTGTGAGACCCGGTGACCTGCACACCGCCGTCCACTTCCAGCTCATGAAGGGCGAGGTAGAGAGCCGGCGTCGGCAGCATGCCGACATCGATGGCCGTCGCACCGGCGGCCGCCATGCCGTCCCGCACGGCGTGGGCCAGCATCTCGCCACTGGGACGGTTGTCGCGGCCCACCGCGAGACGGGGGGCGCGCTCGATGCGCTTGCGGCCCTCGGTTGCTACTGCGCGACCAATGGCGTGGGCCACCTGGGCGTCGAGTTCATCCCCGACCACGCCTCTGATGTCGTACTGACGGAAGATCGATGGGGGTACGTTCATGTCACATCAGGATAATGCTAAACGGTAGATGGGATAAGCCGTGGAATCCACCGAAACCACGGAAGGACAAACTGTCGCTATCTCGATGTTCCGTCGTCTGCCACTGTAGGTGTATTGAGCGTAAACGCCGCGGACGGTTTCAAATCTTCGCTGCTCGAGCGCGACACGTCCATCAACCGCCCCGGGAAGAAGCCGAAGAGCAGCAGCAGCGCCGTAGCGGTCCCAATCACCCACCGCCCGGCACCCACCGCCACGCTCTCTCGGTGCGCCTCCTCCGTGAGCGGCGGCTTCATGTACATCTCCATGACCACTGGGAGGTAGTAACCCGCGGACACGACACTGGCCAAGACGAGGAGGATGCTGAGCGTCCACTGGTCGGCCTGGATGGCCGACATGAGTACGTACCACTTGGCCATGAACCCGGCCGTCCCGGGGAAGCCAAGCAGGGACATCATGAACACCGCCATTGCAAATGCCATCCACGGCTGTTTCGATGCCAGGCCCGCCATGTCGTCGATCCGCAGGTCCCGCTCGCCGTTGCGTCCCACGGCGGCGAGCACACCAAAAGCTCCGAGCGTCACGAGCGTATACGCAAAGGCGTAGAACAGATAGGCGGCCGCGCCGGTCTCGGTCCCACTCACGACCGCGGTGAGCAAATACCCGGCGTGTCCGATGGAACTGTATGCCAGCATGCGCTTGAGGTGTCGCTGTGCCAACGCCATGAGGTTGCCACCCAGCATGGTGATGACCGCAAGCCACCATACCGCGTTCTGCCACGCGGCGATGGAGTCACCCAGCGCGTGGACCATGATGCGCATCAGCGCCGCGAATCCCGCCGCCTTCACGGCGGCGGCCATAAACGCCGTCACCGGCGTCGGCGCGCCGTCGTACACGTCCGGCGTCCACATGTGGAAGGGCACCGCGGCGACCTTGAACGCAAAGCCGATGAGCAGCAGTGCGATGCCGGCCATGAGCATGCCGTTGGACTGCAAGGCGAGATTCGTGGTGCGCACGTCGATGACGGTGAGGTTGGTCGTGCCGGTGGCCCCGTAAATGAGGGCGATGCCGTACACGACGAATCCCGAGGCGAAGGCTCCCAGCAGGAAGTACTTGAGGGCCGCCTCAGCCCCGAACACGCTCCGCCGATTGATGCCCGCCAGGACATACACGCACACCGACATGATCTCGAGACCGATGAACAGCACGATCAGGTCGGCCGCCGCCGACATGACCATCATGCCGATCGTGGCGAAGAGAATGAGGAGGTAGTACTCCGGCGTGAGGATACGCTCGCGCCCCACATACCCGAGCGAAAGCATGACCGCCATGATGGCGCCCAGGAGGAAAATGGTAGACGAAGCGTAACGGAAGCCGTCGAGGGCGACCATCTGGGCAATGCCGTCAGGCCGCGCATCTTTGGCCCACAGCCACCACAGCGCCAACAGCGAGCTCACCAGCGCCGCCAAGGCGAGATGGCCCGCCACCCGTTGATCCTCCTCGCCGTGATGGCGCCACCCGGCCATCAGCATCAGGGCCAGCGCCCATACTGCTAGGACGATCTCCGGGAGCATGGCCCAGAACAGGCCTGCATTCGTCGCGAGGTTCACGACCATTTCCATTACTCGTCGTCTCCCAACTCACCCGGCGGCCGCTGTCCGGGGAGCTCAACTTGGGTCGGCCCCGGCCCCTGGTCGCGTATCTGTGTCACCAGCGCCTGGGCGGATACTTCCACCCGCCGCAAGATCGGCGCGGGATAAAGACCTATCCACACGATGCACGCCACCAACGGACCCAGCACGAACAGCTCGCGGATCGAGAGGTCAGGCATTTTTTCGTTTTCCGGCTTGTCCACCTTGCCGAAGAGAATCCGCTGCAGTGCCACCAGGAGGTACATCGCCGCGAAGATCACCCCGGTGGTGGCGATGGCGGTGGCGATCGGGTACTCGCGGAACGACCCGATGAGTACGAGGAACTCCCCAATGAATCCGTTGGTGCCCGGCAACCCAATGGACGACAGCGCCACGACGGTCAGGATCGCGGCAAACGCCGGTACGACTCTCGCAATGCCCCCGAAGTCGGCGATCTCCCGGGTGTGCCGGCGCTCGTACATCATACCGGCCAGGAAGAACAGTGCTCCCGTCGAGATGCCGTGGTTGATCATAATGACGATGGCACCCTGTATGCTCTGCAGTGTCAAAGCCCAGATGCCGAGCATCACGAATCCCAGGTGGCTCACCGACGAGTAGGCCACCAGCTTCTTGAAGTCCGGCTGCACCAGCGCCACCAGCGCGCCGTAGATGATCCCCACCACGGACAGGACCACCACGATGGTCACGATGGTGGGATCGAGTGCTACCTGCGGGAAAAACGGCACGGCGAACCGCAGGAACCCGTAGGTCCCCATCTTCAGCAGAATGCCGGCCAGGATGACCGACCCCGGCGTGGGCGCCTCGACGTGGGCGTCGGGGAGCCATGTGTGAAACGGGAACATGGGCACCTTGATGGCGAACGCCAGGAAGAAGGCGCCGAACAGCCAGAAGGCCCACTCTCCCACGTACTGCATGTTCTCCAGCAAGTGCCCGTAGCTGAAGGAGTACTCGCCGGTCTCTCGGCCGACCACATAGTACATCACCAGGATCGCCACCAACATGAGCAGCGAGCCCAGGAAGGTATACACGAAGAACTTGATGGCCGCGTAGAGACGCTTGGCGCCGCCCCACACCCCGATGATGAAGTACATCGGGATCAGCATGATCTCCCAGAACACGTAGAACACGAACATGTCTAGGGCCACGAACACGCCCAGCATACCGGTGGTCAGCACCAGAAGAAGCGCGTAGAACGGCGCCTCCCGCTCCTTGATGTAGTTCCAGCTTCCGAGGACGGCGAGCGGCATGGTGAACGTGGTCAGGAGCACCATGAACAGTGAGATCCCGTCGATGCCCAGGTGGTAGGCAACACCCCACGCGGGAATCCACTCGTGGTACACCTCGAACTGCATCAGCGGCGTGCCGGGATCGAACGACCACCACAACCCCAGCGATACCACGAACTCCACCAGGGCAAGCCACAGCGCGATCTTCTTCGCCAGCCTGCTGGGACCGGCCATCACGATGAGCGCGCCGACCAGCGGGATGATCATGATGACGTCGAGCACCCAGCGGCTGTATCCGATACTCGTCAGGAATCCGTTCATGGCGCCCTCACCCTGCCACCGTGCTCAGCACGAAGAGCACGCCGATGACGAAGAGCACGACATAAGTGGTGAGATTCCCGGTTTGGAACCGTGTGCCGATCCATCCAAACAGCTTGCTCACCTTGGCGGCGCCGTCGACACCGGCGCTGTCGATGGCGCCTACGTCGATGATCCTCCACAACACCTTCCGCGACACCCAGTCCAACGGCCGTACTACCACCGCGTTGTACAACTCGTCGACGTAGTACTTGTTCAGCAAGACACGCCCGACGCCTATCTCGGCGGGTGCCGCCTTAGCGGCCGTGAGGCGATCCGGTTTCAACGAGAACCACGCACCCGCGATACCGGCCGCGGCAATCGCCGTGGCGACGGCGATCAACGCCCACTCGAGCCCAACCGAGAGGTGCACCTCCGGCAAGAAAGCAAGCGAACCCTCGGTGGTGGGTTCGAGCCAGTGCTCCAGCCATCCGGCCCCCGGCAGCACGTGGGGCAGGTTGAAGAAACCTCCGAACACGCTGCCCACGGCGAGGACCACCAGCGGGCCGGTCATGATCCACGGCGCCTCGTGGAGGTGCTTGGCCTCTTCGGCGCCGGTGCGATTGGGCCCATGGAAGGTGTAGAGCATGAGCCGCGTCATGTAGAACGCGGTGAGGAGCGCCGCCGCCGCGCCGAGCGCCCAAATCACGTAGAACACGAAGGCATCGTTACCACGGACGAACGCCGCCGCCAGAATTTGATCCTTGGAGAAGAACCCCGAGAACCCGGGGACGCCGGCGATCGCGAGGGTTGCCAACCACATCAGCCCCGCCGTCCACGGCATGACTTTCGCCAGGCCACCCATGTTCCGCATGTCCTGCGCGTCTTCGCCGCTGTGCGTGTGGTGATACGCGTGGTGCATCACGTGGATCACACTGCCCGATCCGAGGAACAGCAGGGCCTTGAAGAACGAGTGCGTGCCTAGGTGGAAGATGCCCGCCGTGTACGCCCCGACCCCCACCCCGACGAACATGTATCCCAGCTGCGACACGGTAGAGTACGCCAGCACCTTCTTGATGTCCCACTGCTTGAGGGCGATAGTCGCCGCGAAGAACGCGGTAACGGCCCCCACGAGCGCGACCACGGCGCTGGAAACCGGGGCCATGGCGAACAGCACGTTGGTTCGCGCCACCAGGTAGACGCCCGCCGTGACCATCGTCGCCGCGTGGATCAGGGCGGACACCGGGGTCGGGCCGGCCATGGCGTCGGGGAGCCAGGTGTACAGCGGAATCTGAGCCGACTTGCCGACGCACCCGAGGAACAGGAACAGCGTGATGAGGGTGATCTCCGCCCCGTTGGTGACGAACGTCGACGGCGCGCCCTCGAAGACCTCCAGGAAGTCCAACGATCCCGAGGCGCGGAAGATCATGAACATGGCCATCAGCAACCCGAAGTCGCCGATCCTGTTCATGATGAACGCCTTCTTTCCCGCCTGGGCCTTGGCCTCGTCCGCGAACCAAAAACCGATGAGGAGGTAGCTGCAAAGCCCCACGCCTTCCCACCCGATGAACAGCACGGGGAAGCTGGCGCCCAGCACCAGCATCAGCATGAAGAAGACGAAGAGGTTGAGATAGGCGAAATACCGTGGGTACGACGGATCGTCGCGCATGTAGCCGACGCTGAACACATGGATCAGCGCCCCCACGCCGGTCACGACCATGAGCATCACGGCCGAGAGCTGATCGACCTGAAACGCCAGGTCGACCTGTAGCTCCCCGACCGGCATCCACGACCATATGTGCACGATGAACGGCGCATCATCTGTCGCGCCGGCGAGCCCGAGCACCGCCGCCAGGGAGACGACGAACGCGGCCGCCAGCACGCCAACGCCGATGACACTCACGGCGCGTTTCGCGTCGGGCCGGAAGAAGCTCAACCATCCGTTTGCCAGGAATCCCAACAACGGCAGGAGCACCGCCAGCCAGATCAACGACACCGAGCTCGGCATTATCCTCGAAGCAGGTTCAAGTTCTGCAGATCGACCGTCTCCTTATGACGGTAGATCGCGATGATGATGGCGAATCCCACGGTGGCTTCCGCCGCGGCAACGGTCATGACGAAGAACACGAACACCTGACCGTCCGTGCCGAGCTGCTGCGCCAACGCCACAAAGGACAGATTGACCGCGTTGAGCATCAATTCGATACACATGAAGATGATGATGACGTTGCGTCTGATCAGCACGCCCAGCACGCCGATCGTGAACAGCACCGCCGAGACGCCGAGAGCAGGCCCGAGTAACATCCTAGACCCTCCTCTTGGCGAGAACGACAGCTCCGGCGATCGCCGCGAGCAAGAGAATCGTCGTGAGCAAGAACGGCAGCAGGTAGGTGGTGTAGAGCGCCTGGGCAACCATTCCGACCGCACCCTCATCGATCGCCATCCGATCGAGCTCACCGGCCGGAAGCCGGATCTGATCGACCGGCACCACCCTGGTTATCACCCACAGCTCCAGCGCCACGAACACGGCCAAACCCAACCCGACCACACGTCCGAACCAGCCCTTCATGTCCGTCGCGAGCTGATCGCCGAGATTCAGCAGCATGATCACGAACAGAAACAGCACCATGATCGCGCCGGAGTACACCATCACCTGCAACGCGGCGATGAAATGGGCATCCAGTAACAGATACATCACCGCCGTCGCGAACAGCGTCACGATGAGCCACAGCGCGCTCGCCACCGGACTCCGTCGCGTCACGCACAGCAGCGCTGATCCGATGGCGATGATGGCGTGAGCCCAGAAAACGGCTTCCAGCATTCCTTATTGACCCTTTGGATCAGACGGATCCCAGAGTGTGGATACTTGATGCGTCTGGGCGCACAGACGCTCCAGATCGTATACGAAGCGTCCCCGCTCGTACTCGGCATTCTCGTAATGCACGCCGACGTGAATTGCCTCTTCGGGACATACTTCCTGACAGTATCCGCAGAACACACACCGGAATTCGTCGATCTCGTAGATGAGCGGGTAGCGATTCCCGTCTTCGTCCTCTCCGGGAACCAACTTGATGCAGTTGGCTGGACACACCTGGGGACACAGGCCGCAGGCCACACACTTTGCCCGGCCCTGCTCGTCCGTGAGCATTCGGTGTGTGCCCCGCCAACGGGATGACAATTCCCAGGTGTCGTCCGATTTCTGCTCCGGGTACTGCATCGTCACGCTCTTCCGGAACAGATGGCTGAATGTCAACGCCATGCCCTTCAGTGTGGCCCGGAGGTAACTCACCTCCCGATCGGGACGTTTGACCGTCATCACCGTGATCGCCATTACGACCCCGCCTCCCTGTGCGTACGCCCAAACAGCAGGCGGTCACTGTCGATTCGGAAAAACACGATGTACAACAGCACCGCGTTCATGACAAACAATGCGGCGCCTTGTCTCAATCCACCGGACCAGCCCATCCCGTCGAGCACCAATACGGTGGCGCCCAGAATCAGGATGTATCCCAGCAGAACCGGCAGCATGAACTTCCAGCCGAGCTGCATGAGCTGATCGAACCGGAACCGCGGCAGCGTCCAGCGAATCCATATGACGACGTAGATGAAGAACAGCGTTTTCGCGCCGAAGAAGCACAGCGTGAGGAGCGACTTCAGCACTGTCGGCTCCCCCGAGTCCCACGAGGTGAAGGGAATGTCCCACCCACCGAGGAAGAGCGTCGACACGAGCGCGGCGCCGGTGATGATGTGTGTGTACTCCGCCATGAAGAACATGGCGAACTTCATCGAGCTGTATTCGGTGTGGAATCCCGTCACCAACTCCGATTCCGTCTCGGGGAGGTCGAACGGAAGCCGGTTCGTCTCGGCCAGGTTGCTCACGAAGAAGAACACGAAGGCGACGGTGAGGGAGAAGACGAACCACACCGAGCCCTGCTGCTGGGCCACGATCTCCGGCAGCGTGACGTTGCCGGACAGCATGAGCACCCCGATGAAACTGAACCCGAAGGCCACTTCATAACTCACCATCTGGGCGCTGGCCCGCAGGCCGCCGAGCAGCGAGTACTTGTTGGCCGACGCCCAGCCAGCCAATACGATGCCGTAGACCGCGAGACTGCTGATCGCGACGATGAACAGCATCCCGATGGGCAGATTGGCGATCATCATGGGCATGGGACCCGAATGGACGAACCGGCCAAGCAGCGGCAGTGTGAAATCGAAGTTCACGGGCATCGGCGCCGCGAAGGGAATCACCGCAAAGATCAACGAAGCGGGGATGAACGATATCGCCGGCGCCATCACGAAGAGCAGTTTGGTGGCCTGTGCCGGTATCAGTTCTTCCTTTACAAAGTTCTTGATGCCGTCTGCAATCGGCTGGAACAGTCCTTGGGGTCCGACGCGATTGGGCCCCAGGCGATCTTGCTTGAACGCGCTGATCCGCCGCTCCGCCAAGGTCGCCAGCGCCACGCCCAACAACATCACTGAGAACACCACAGTGACTTTTATCGAAGAGAGGAGAATGAACCCCTTGAGTTCCGGTGTCACACCGACACTCCCACTTCAGACATAGTTTTTCCGAACGTTCCGAGGCTCGCGTAGCCGAGTCCCTGGAACGCACTTTCCGAATCTGCCATCAGGGCGAAGGCTTCCTCGGCGCTGAACAGCGTATCCCCACGACCCATCTCCTTGAGGACCTCGCTCAACACCCACCACGCCGGTCGTGCCATGCCCGGCGCCGATTTGGCCTGGAAGTACCGCTGCACACGCCGGTCCCGGTTCACCAGCGTGCCGTCTTCTTCGGCGATGTTGGCCATGGGGAGCACGAGACTCGCCCCGCGGGCCTGGTCGGGCAGCATGGTGCCCAGATAGACGAGGTTGGCGGCCCCATGGAGCGTCTCGCGGCTCACCCCTTCGAGATCGTCGTCTAGCACGATTACCAGCGACGCACCATCGATCGCCTGGACCGCCGCAGCGAAGTCGTCCTTCCTCGTATCCGAGCGCGGTGGCACCCGCCACGTTGCCGGCGCGCTCGCTCCGGAGCGCGAGGTTGTCGACGCCGTGGAGCGGCACCTCCCCGCCCACCCGTTCCACCCGGAACGCCATTGTCGCATCCATCTCCGCCACGAGCTTCTTCGCGAAGAACAGCGCCTCGTTGGACGCACTCGACGACACCAACACGACCGCCCGTCCGCTCGAGCCCCGTACCAACCGGGCCATCTCCTCGAGGGCGTGGTCCCAATCCGTCGCCTGAAGCTCGCTCTTCTTGCCGAATAGCGGCGCTTCGATGCGATCTCCCCGGTTCATCCAGCGGTAGTGGCTGCGCCCGGTGTCACAGATGAAGTACCGGTTCACCTCGGCATTGGACCGCGGGCGGACCCGCACCACCACGTCGCTGCGGGTGTCGATATTGATATTGCAGCCCTGGGAACATCCGGCGCACACGCTGGGGGTTCG
>JBDHAF010000007.1:0-113599 GCA_039588255.1 Gemmatimonadota bacterium
GAAATAACCACCGCCAGCACGACCACGGATATGATGAACGAACGCAGCAAGTGGTTGGGGAAGAACGGAATGCCCTCCCCCTCGCCGGGGCGGCTCTTCTCCAATTCGGCTGTCAGGTGGACCCCCGACAGCGTATCCTCAGGCGAGAGACCCTGCTTGGCACCGAAATTCGCTGGCGCGCCCCGGGGCGGCGCGATACCACGTCTTCGCACCAGGGTGAAGTGATAGGCCAGCAGGGCAAACGCCACCCAGGGCATGATGATCACGTGAAGCGCGAAGTAGCGGCTCAAGGTGGCGCCCGACACCAACACGTCGCCCGTCATGACCGCCACGAGGGCGCCGCCAAACAGCGGGACCCCTTCCACGGCGTTCAGGGCCTCCGTGGCGGTCCAGTACGCCCACTGGTCCCATGGGAGTAAGTATCCGGTGGCGCCAAAGGCAATGACGACAAAGAGCAGCAAGAGCCCGACGAGCCAGTTTGTCTCCCGCGGCGGCTTGTACGCCGCGTCGAAAAACACCCGCGCCATGTGGGCGACGATGGCCACCACGATGAGGTTGGCCGACCACACGTGGACGTCGCGAATCAGCCAGCCGAACGACACCTCCGACACTATGTGCTGCACACTCTGATACGCCTCGCCGGCCGACGGGCGATAGTAGAACGACAGCAGCACTCCGGTCACCACGAGGATGATGAACAACAGATACGTGATGCCCCCAAACGCCTGCCGCCACGTGGCGTGACTGGGCAGCCGGTATTGCAAGGCCTTCTGCAGCGCTTCATCGATCCGCAAGCGGCGATCGATCGGACCGTATAGCAAGCCGACGAACCGTGCGACACCCAGGATACTGGCGTCGGTGCTCGACTTGAGATCGGCCCACATCTGCGCTACCCACTCGGATACGGCACTTCTCAGTCGACCAAGCACGTCACGCCTCCGTTACGTAAACGAATTCGCCGCGTACGAAGACCTCAAACTGGCGGAGGGGCGCCGTGCTGAGGCCGGCGACGACGTTGCCGAAGAGATCGTAGACCAGGTGAGCGCAGGGCGACACGACACGAAGAGATTCCGCATCCCATCGGAGGATACAGCCGTCGGTGGGTGATGTGCCCTGCAGGGCGACGAATCCCTGGTTCGGGCTTCGAACGACCAGAATGATCCGGTCGCCCCAATTGACGACCCTGCTCGTTCCCACCGGGAAATCCGCCTCTCGCGTGACCCGAAACGCCGGCTGCAATTCGGGCGTCTGGAGCGGCGCAGTGGGCAGCATGTACAGGCCAAAGCCCATCGCGACGCCAAAGCCCATGATGAGAATGATGCTGGCCAGCAGGAGTTCGTTGAATCCGAGCCGGCGTTTGCGTTTTCCGTCGGCCATCTTGGGGTATTTCCGCTCCTCGCTCAGTGATCTGCTGAAGCCACCCTATGATGCATCCGGCGCGCTCCGGAGTCGAGAGTGTCTCAGGCGTTCCGCCCGGTCCAGGACCAGGCGGCGCCGGCTCTCCTGCGGACCAATCCGGCGCCGACAGCCTGGTTGTCGAGCGTCCTACCGTGGCCGCTGAACGCTACCGGCCGCATCGTGAAGGGAGGATGATTTGCCTACTAAGACGCCATGATGACGTCGGCGCAAGTTCACGTGCACAAACGTTTTCCGAGGTGGAACACCACTACGCCATACGGGGTTTCGTGGACTCGCCCTCCGGACCGCTCGTATCGATCCCGCCGCTACGCTCGGGACTGTGCGCTCGGCTCGATGCCGTGGCGCCCGCCGACCACGATTCCCACCAAACCCGCCACGACCGTGAGGAGCGCCGCCACAGCCCCTATCCGCACGATCCACACGAGCCATCCCGGCAAACCGCTCATCATCGCAAAGATGAAGAGGAGGGCCACGATCGTGAGGCCGGCGATCCCGGCCATGAACAGTTGGATCCACTTACGTCGGTAAGCGTAGCGGGAGATCGGGAAGCTGCACTCCGGGCACACCTCACCGCTTGGCGGGCGCCAGATGAACGACCACCGTTTTCCGTCTTCGTCCTTTCCCGACTCGGAGCCGTCGTCGGGGGTTGCAAAGGTCGGCGTGACGCTCTTGCCGCATCCCGGACACTTGACCGTTGAGAATGCTTCGGTGATACGATTGCTGATCCGTTGACTGATTCTACTCATCTCGTCCTCTCGCGGGGGTGGGAGGCTCTGCGGTTGTTTGGGACGTCAGTTTGGCACCGGATTCGTGAATAATTCACGAACCGAAGATGAAATCCGCCACAACCCACCGCTGCGATGGGCGATACCGACTACAACGCGGGGTCGACCGTGTAGCCCAGGTAGGTCAACACGAGCATGTAGACGATTATACCGATACCGATCCAGGTGAACAGCTTGCTCGGCTGCCCCCGGGCCGTCTGACGGTCGAGGACCGGGATCAGGAAGACGAGCACTCCAGCCAATCCGAAGCCGAGGATGCCGATGATCTCGCCCTCGATACCGAGAATGTGGGCTGGGAGGTACTTCAGCGTCTGGAACATGAACATGAAGTACCACTCGGGCTTGATCCCCACGGGTGCTGGCACGAACGGGTCCGCCTTCACGCCCAGCTCCGCCGGGAAGTAGGCCGCCAGCGCGGCAAGTACGCCGAGGGCCGTCAGCCATCCCACCAGGTCACGCAGGAGGAAGTGTGGGAAGAACGGCATCGTCCGCTTGGCGCCTCCTTCCTGCTCCACGCTCGGCGGCACGCTCATCCCCAGCTTCTGCACGAGGAAGAGGTGGAGCCCCAAGATCCCGAATGTCGCGGCCGGCAGGACCCACACATGGAATGCATAGAACCGGGTCAGTGTAGCACCCGTCACATCCTCGCCCCCCCGAGCCACGCGCAGCAAGAATCCACCGATCAGCGGTACCGCTCCCGTGATCTCCGTCCCGACCCGAGTCGCGAAATATGAGAGCTCATTCCACGGCAGAAGGTACCCGGTAAATCCGAAGGCCATGGCGAGCCCCATGAGAATGGCGCCCGAGAACCAGGTCAATTCACGCGGCGGGCGGTACGCCTTCACGAGCAACACGCTGAATAGATGGAGAAACAGCGTGAAGACCATGAGGTTGGCGGCCCATGAGTGAATCGAACGGACGAGCCACCCAAACTCGACTTCGGCCATCAAGAACTGGATGGACTCGTAGGCCTCTTCTGCGCTGGGACGATAGTAGAACAGAAGCAGTATCCCGGTGCCCACCTGCACGATGAAGAGAAAGAGGCTCATGCCGCCGAGGTAGTACCATATCGTGTGGCGGTGGACCGGAACCTCCTTTTTCTTGGCAAGCGTCTTGAGGGCCGACAGGCCGAGGCGGTCCTCGAGCCATCCTCCGCAATCGATCACCCATCCGCGAATCCGACTCATCTCAGCTTCCCCTGCTCACGATGATCTGATCGCCCCGTACGTTGACCGCGTATGCCTCGAGCGGAGCCGGCGGGGGACCCTCGATGACGTGGCCGTTGAGATCGAAATGCCCGTTGTGGCACGCGCACCAGATGTGACCGATGTCTGAGCGGTATTGCACGATGCATCCCAGGTGGGAGCAGATGGCCGTGAAGGCACGGAATTCACCGGCCGGTGTTCTTATCAGAATGCCGGCGCGGCTTCCGAACCGGAAAATCTCCGCCCCGTTCGCCGGAATGTCTGCCGGCGTAAACGGCAGCGTCACCGTCGTCGCGGTCGACTCCCCGGCCTCAGGCGGCACGAGGTATCGGCCCGCCGGATAAAAAATGGCCAGCAAGAGACCTCCAAAGCTCGTGCTCAGGAGCCACGTCGTCAGTGTTCTGGTCAGTAGCCAGTCTACGAACCTCCTGCGAGAGGCTACCGAACCCGACACGTCCTGCGCCATTTATGTTATCCTCGTGTTCAGGTCGTAACTTCCGCTTGGTCCAATTGCCTGATCTTGAGCACCAGCCCCGCAATGAGGACCAGAATGATCACACTCGAGATCGCGAGCCCCAAGCGGCGAAACCGGAGCTCGTCCAGTAGCTCCTCGCCATGTGTGTACGCGTGTCCCGCAATTTCCAGCCCGTCAACGACCTCCTCTTCCACGGCCAACACGTTGAATGTATGGACGGCTGCCCGTGCCAGTACCAACGCCGTTTGTGCACCCTGCAGCTCGAACAGAGGCTCGCTCACCTCCATCCCCGAGAATTCCGCCTGCGACAAGAGCGAGTCTGCTGCTTCGTATGCCCCGTGAAGCGAATCGATCAGTATGCGCATGGTGGCCGCGAGCATGCCCCCGCCAACACCTTCCTGGTGGCACCGAGAGCACACCGCCCCTTCACCGAGGCCCAGCAGTTCGTCCGTCGCTTCGTGGATCTCGTGATTGTTATGACAGGTGGCGCATCCCGGCATACCCATCATGGTGAACAACTCGGCGTGCACGCTTTGGGCATACATATCCGCCATCACGGAGTGGCATTGTCCGCACACGTTGCCGACCCAGGACACCCCCGGTGGTGCGGCGCCGTGATTCCCGTGACAGTCGTTGCACGTGGGAGCAGAGAGGTCCTGCTGCTCCACCATCATGTTCCAATGAATGCTGCTCTGGTACTTCTCGAGTTGATCCGTAGGTATATCGTACGGTGCCATATAGTCCGTGTTGGCGTGGCACGTAGCACAGGTCTGGGACACGTTCAGCGGGTTGATGCTCGACAGTGGATCAGTGGGTGGCCTGATTGAGTGTGCCGGGTGACAGCTTGCGCAGGTTGCCACCCTGTCATCACCGAACTGATCTAGGCGGCGCCCATGCACCGACGTCGCGTACTCGGTCTGTTGATCCACGCGGAGCGTGGGATTGTACTGCCTCATGAACGTAGCATCGGAGTGACAACGGCCACAAAACTCAGGAATGTCGGCGAAGTCCGGCTTAGCGAGAAATCCCCTCGCAGGGTCCATGCCGCCGAGACCCGGGTCCGCCTCGTCACCGCCATGGCAAGCCACGCAGCCAAACCCTCTGATGGCATGTATGTCCTCGGCAAAGGTCGTCGTAGGGGCGGAAAGCCGCTCGTCGCCCAGGAGCCGGTGGCAGGCGATGCAATTACCTCCAGGGGTTTCTTGTGTCTGTGCCATCACCGGCACCGGTGTGGCCAGGTACACGAGGAAGATCGAGGAAACGAGTGAAACGATCGCTAACCGAACCATCAACGGTTGCCTCCTGATGCCTGAAAGAATGCCGCAAGGTCCGCCATCTCTGCGGGGCTCAGCGTGGGCCAAGTGACACCTTCCGGCTCGGACTCGGTCACGAGAATGTGATTCCACATTGCCGCGATGACCGCTGCAGGTGAGGCGAGGCCCTCGGTACGACTCAGGTCAGGACCCGATCCACCCCGCCCGTACAGCGAGTGACAATCCAGACATCCTTTGGATTCGATCCGGCGCTGCCCCCGGGCAGAACTCCCCGACTGGCGGAAATACTGGACCGACGACAGATAGGCCACTACGTCCGCCATCTCCCCGGCGCGAAGCTGCGGGACCGAAATGCCGCGCTCCACCATCGCACGCGTCATCGCCGACTCTTTGTTCCACATCGCCGCGGCAAACTCGATCAGGCTCCACTGGCGTCCGCGGGCCGCAAGATCCGGAGCCGCCCGGCGGTCCGGTCCACCACCCGCGCTGTGGCATTGGATACAGCCCTTGTCCGCGAAACGATTGCGGCCTTCATCCGCCCTGCCCGGCAAGACATACAACGGTCCCTCGGGGATTCCCGGCGAGGCAGCTTTGAGAAACGCGATGAGATCGGTCAGCTCGGATCCAGTGAAAGTCGGGCGTGCGATTCCCATCCGCTCCATCGCCTCGGCCATGATGGGTCCGTGGTTCCACATTGCCGCCGCAACCTGAATCGGCGTGCCATACTGGCTGAGGAAGTCCAGGGTCGGCCCCCCCACTCCACCGACTCCACCGGCTTGGTGACAGACGACGCAGCTCTTCCCGGTAAAGACGTTTCTGCCTTCCTCCGCGTCACCCGGAGAGTCGAAGTAGTCGAGCCAAAAGAGAAAGGCGATGAGATCACCGGTCTCCCACGCAGTGAGGCGTGGTGGTTGGATCCCCTGCTCGTTCATCCGGTCGACCATCCCGGGGAGATGGTTCCACATGGCAGCGGCGAAGTCGTAATACGATCTGGTGCCGGGGTAGCGCCCGAGGTCGGGTCCGCCATTCCCTCCGAGACTGTTGATCGGGTGGCACCCGGCACATCCCTTGGCCCCAAACACCCGTGAGCCGGCGAGAACGTTCTGGGTGGGCCCTGTGGGTACCTGCGCCACCATCGACTGTACGGGCCCGGAGAGCACGGCGGCGGCGCACAAAGCCGCCTTCGCTGCTCGACGACGAGTCAGGAGTCCGAGCGGGAGGGTGATGGTCATCTTCTTCCTCCGTGAAAAGCTCCGCCAGCGGTGATATCGATGAACGTCATCCCCTGGATGGGGCATATTTCCCACGCTTCACTGTCTCCGGCCGCCCGCCTCGAGCGCTCTCAGATAGACGGAAAGATCCCGCATCTCGTCCCCTTCGAAGCGCGGCCATTCTACGTCCTCCACTTGAATCACGTCGTACATGCCTGGTGCATGGTTCCACATAGCGGTGGCGAGGCCCAACAGCGTCATCGCACTACTCGATTCGGCGAGATCCGGGGCGACGGCTGCCCGGCCTGCACCTCCATGGCAGTTGGAGCATCCCTTTCGCACATAGACGAGCTCACCCGCATGCGGATCTCCCCCCGTTTCGTAGAATCGCAGGTAATACAGGAAGGCGATGACGTCGGCCATCTCCGTGCCCTGAAACCGCGGGAACGCTAGTCCCCGTGCACCCATGGCCGCCGTCATCCGGAAGGAGTGGTTCCACAATTGGCCCGCAATCTCCGACACCTGAAGGCGCTGGGTGGCGAGGCGCAAGTTCGGTCCGAACCTCGTCCCCCCGCCTGCGGCCCCATGGCAACGGGTGCACCCCTTCGTGGCAAACAGCCGTTGACCGGTGTTGGGATTGGGGGGCGCGAGAAACACCACGTCGCGCTCTCGCAGCGTCGAGTTTTGCCTGATGAACGCCTGGATATCGGCCAACTCCCTCCCGACGAAGGTTGGTGTCGGGATATCGAGGGCGGCCTGCCGTGCCTGCATCGCCGGGCCCGCGTTCCACATGCCTTCGGCCAGGACGATGGGGGCAATGTAGCGGGCAAAGCGATCGAGAGCGACGCTAGTCGTTCCACCCACACCCCCAACGGCATGGCACTGCAAGCACCGTCGCTCGCGGAACCACCGCTCTCCAAGATCGGGATCCCCCGGTTCGTCGAACAGCTTCACGTAGTAGATGTAGCTGATGATGTCCGCCAGCTCGGCTTCGGTGAAGCTGGGCCAGTCGACTCCTCTCTGCCGCACCGTCTGGATCATCCTAGGAGTATGATTCCAGAAGAGGCCCGCAAGCTGCTGTAGGCTGCGGCCGGCGCCGACGAGAGCGAAGTCGGGACCGAGCGTGCCCCCGTTTCCCCAAATGGAATGGCAGTCATCACATCCCCGCTCGACAAAAATCCGCCGACCTGCAGTGGGATCGCCCGTAAAGGGCTGTGGAGACTGCGCCCAACCGGACGAGACATCCATCTGGCAGCAGACGATGAGGACTCCCAGCGTCCAAAGCCACCGCGACTCCGCAAAGTGTGAGGCAAACATCATCCGTCTTCCTGTGGCATTGGAGTGTCGTGAGCGCTCGAGTACCTAGCCACTCGCCGTGTCACCTCCTCCACGACATCCCGCCCCTCCTTGATTTCCCAGATCGAGACGATCGGGACAAACTTGGTGGAGATCATGTACAGCAAGATGAACCCTGATGCCGCGGCCGACATGATGGAAATCTCGATCCACGATGGCAGATAACGACCGACGGCTTCGATCTCCCAGATCGGGTTCACCGAGGTGGGCACGACGATGTTGTAACGCTCGAGCCACATGCCGATCACCACCGCAATTCCGGCGATCAACGTTCCCTTAGGAGTACGTGTGGCGCGCCGCGCCATAAGTACGAAGGGAATGAAGAAGCACCCCAAGTTCATCGCCCAGAACGATACCGCGTACTTGCCGGTCACCTTGGCCCAGAACGTGCGCATCTCGGCGGGCTCTGCACCGTAGAACACGGTCAGGTGCTCCGCAAACGTGAAGTAGAACCACAACAAGCTCATCACGAGCATCATGCGGCCCAGGTAGTCGAAGTGAACTGGCTTGAAGTACTGCTCCAATCGATATGCCCGGCGTAACACCACCATCGCGACCAGGATCGCCGCGATGCCGGAGTGGATCGCTCCGACGACAAAATACGGCCCGAAGATCGTACTGTGCCACATGGGTCGCAGCGTCATGGCGAAGATCCACCCGATGATGGTATGGACCGAGATCGCGATGGGGATCACGGCAATGGCGAGAAACCCAATGACGCGCTCCAGCCGCGCGCGTTGAACCGGCGTATCGCGATAGCCGGCGGCCAGGAACCGGTAAAGGCGGGGCGCCTTGATTCCGGAATCGCGAATGACGGCCAGATCGGGCAGCAACGGGATGTAGAGGTAGATCGTGCAGGACGTAAAGTAGAGCCCGATACTGATCACATCCCACAGCAGCGGGGAGCGCATCTGTGCGTGGAAGATCACGTTGAGCAACCTGTCGGGGCGGCCCAGGTCGAGAATCGGCTGGATTGCGCCGAAGCCGATGACCAGAACGGTGATTAGCTCCGCCGACCGCGTGATCGAACGTCTCCACTCAGCTTGACTGACCCGCAGAATCGCGGAAATCAGCGTGCCCGCATGACTGATCCCGATGAAGAAGACGAAACAGATGATGTAGATGCCCCAGTACTCGGGACGATTCAGTCCCGTACGACCGAGGCCGTATCGGATCTGCAAGTAGTACGCGAAAGTGCCCCAGAGGACCACCGCACCCAGGGCCACAGCCGTGACGTAGAAGCCGCGTGAAGTCTCGACCAGTGGTCTCAGCAGGACCCGTTCGTCGGGCGGCATGCTGGCAAGCTTGGCCATCACCTCGTCGCGTCGCATCATTGCCTCGACCGGAGATAGTAGACTTTGGGTTGCGTTCCGAGGTCCTCCAGCAGCCGCATCGCCCGCGGATCTTCCTTCAGCTCCGCCACTCGGTGGTTCGGGTCATCCAGATCGCCAAAGATGATGGCGCCCGTGGGACAGACCTCCGCGCACGCGGGCTGGTAGTCATCCTCGCGCAACTCCCGCTCTTCCGCGCGGGCGTCCTCCCTGGCCTTCTGTAATCGGTGATGACAAAACGTGCACTTCTCGATGACCCCTTTGGGTCGCACCGACACGTCGGGATTCAGGTGGCGGCGCTCGGACTCGGCCCACTCGGGTCCATACCAGTTGAAATACTTGACCGTGTAGGGACACGCGTTGGCACAGTACCGGCAGCCGATGCAGCGCGGGTATATCTGGCCGACGATCCCCTCCTCATCCTTGTACGTCGCCACCACCGGACACACTCTGATGCACGGTGGGTTGTCACAGTGCATGCATGGTCGAGGAAAGAACTGCATCGTGTTCTCGGGGAACTCTCCCTCCACCTCCGTCATGACCTTCATCCAGCTCATGGCGCGTCCCATATCGGCCTGCCCCGGTGACACCGTCGCGATATTGTTCTCGCTCTTGCACGCCACCTCACACGCCGCACAACCTGTGCAGCGATCGAGGTCGATTACCATGCCCCAACGCGTCATCGTTCTCTCCCCCTCACGCTCGTTCCAGCCGCACGTGCGTAGTGATCCACGAAGGAAGCCCTGTCAGGGGATCCACCGACCCATCGAGCAACTGCAGCGGGGACGCGAGTTCCCCGTCGGGATGTCGCAGCCCGTAGGGCATGCAGACGTTCTCATGCGCCGTACCCGGAGACTCGACCAGCCGGGCACGACACCGCCCGCTCGGCGACACGACCCACACCTCGGTATCGCCGCTCAAGCCCAGCTCGTGGGCCGTCTCCGGGTGCACCTCGACCCAGGGAATCCACTTGACGTCGGGGAAGATGCCCGGCTGCTCCGCCAGCCAACGCTCCAGCGCCAGCGTTCCCGATGCGAGAGTGGAAACGCGATAGGGGATGAGCCGCAGTGGGAAGTCGCTCGGCGCCGTGGCACCTTCGACCGCGAGATCGATGTACGGCTCCCCCTCTTGGTCCGAAGCCTCCAATGCCCGGAGCAATTCCGGCGGCATTAATTGGATCCGACCATCTGACGTGCTGGCAAGCCCCGCGGGATCCGTGTCGTCATACCACAGGTCTGCCCAGCCCCCTCGCTCCACGAGATCTTCCCAGAACGCCTCGAAGTTGGCATGCTCCGGAAGCCACCAACCGCGCTCCTCCATCTGCCGATGATGTCGTCGCGCGAACTCGTCACCCAGCGTCATCCCATGATGGGCCGTAAAGAGACCGCGTGCCCGCTCCTGTAACAGCGTTTCAAAGCTCTCGTAAGGGATGCTCTGAGCGATGCTGCCTCCCAAACGCTGCGCGATGGCAAGCACCCCGTCTCCGGTATGGGTTCCGCCTTCATGTGGCTCCACCAGCGGCCGGGAGATGCCCCAAACGTTGGGGGGGTGCGAAGCCGGCGTCGGTGCATCTTGCCAGCGCTCGTAGGGAAGCAGGTCCGGCAACACCACGTCGGCGTACCGTGTGGTCTCGTCGAGGAACGGCGAAAAGCTCACGACGAAGGGAATCCTTTCGAGCGCCTCCCGCCACACCGAGGGGTTCGTCGATGACGCCAAGGGGTTGGCGTAATACAGGAACAGCGCCTCGACTCCGCTGTCAGCCTGCCCAGTCACGGCCTCGGCAAAACGCAGGGCTTGATCCCCCGAACCGAATGGCGGACGAGGACCGCCGATCGGCGCACGGTCGAGTCCGGCTCGGGCCGTCTCATCGAACACCGGCGCGACAAGCGGCCCGAGCGGGAGATCTTCCCCGAACTGGACCCCACCGGGGCGATTGACACTCCCCACCAACACGTTGAGACTGTGCACGGCCACACCAGCGAGGAGTCCGTTCGGGCTCAGCGTCACATCCGTCCCGCATACGGAAACCGAAGGGCGGGACTCGGCGAACTCCCTGGCCACCGATGTGATGCGTTGCACGGGAACTCCGGTGATTGCCGACACTTCTTCCGTCCGAAAGTGCCGCGACACCAAAGACCGGTATCCTTCTCGCCGCTGTCCGCCAGTATCGGTGAAGTCCTCGAAACCCGACACGTGCTCGGCCAGGAACTCGGTGTCGACCAACTCGTCCCTGATCAAGACGTATGCAATACCGAGAGCGAGTGTGGCGTGCGTTCCAGGCCGAACGCCGACCCACTCGTGGGCCCGCGCCGCCGTACGAGAGAAGCGCGTATCGACTTGGACAAAATGGGGACGTCGCTCCTCTGCGCTGCCCACACCGGCGAAGGCCGTGAACGCCTGGAGCGGAGACCACCATGATTCGAACAGCGGCGCGCCAAAGGAGAGTACGAACTCGGCCCGCTCGAGGTCATAACCCGGACGACGTGGGATACCATGCATGAGGGCCATGATCGCGTCCGTCCCGTCGTCGTAATCGTCGGACACGTAATTGGACGACCCAAATGCACGGAGGAATTGGTGCCAGAGATCCTGCATCGTGCCGGCGCAGTAGCCCGCCAACACCGCCAACGCCTCCGGCCGGCCGGCTTCCCGAAACCCCGCAACGCGGTCCGCGATCATGCCGATGGCCCCATCACGGGTGAGCGGTTGCCACTCCCCCGCCCCCCGCTCGCCGACGCGGACCATCGGCGAGGCGAGCCGCTCCGGGTGATAGAGCATCTGGACACCGGCGATCCCTCGAGGACAGACACCACCCTGGCTCATCGGATGCAGCGGGTTTCCCATGATTCGGACCAGGTCTCCGTCCACGGCTCGGCTCCGGATGCCGCACCGTGCCGGGCACAGCAGGCAGGAGGAATTGTGGCCGGTTTCGACGCCCGGCGCCCAGCCGGGATCCGGACTCGCATCGGTCGTCCAGAAGACATCTTGCGTTTGCGGCAGTGCGGCCGTCGCCGCAGCAGCAGCACCGGCCGTCCACAAAAACTCTCGTCGCGTTGGGCTCATGCCTTCTGTCCTTCGGCTAACGATGACAGGCGTTACAGTCGAGCGTTTGCCCGCGTTCTCGGTGGCAGTCCATGCAGAATTCCATCGTCACACGCACCAGTGGCCGCTCGGGCGGACGTTCGGTATCCGCAATCGCGCCGTGGCAGTTTTCGCACTCGATCTCTGCGATGCCTGCATGGCGGCGATGCGTGTAGTACACGTGCGAAGGGATTTGAAAGAGCTTGTTGAACTGCAGCGGATCGCCGCTGGTGATGAGCTCGGTGACGCGAGCCGCTTCGGCAGAGGAGCCCTGTGGGGTCGAATGGCACATCGAGCACGTGCTTGCATCCGGCAGCCCGGCATGCGCGCTTCTACGCACGTAGGTGTGACAGAACTCGCAGTTGAGGCCGAGATCTTGAGTGTGTTTGCGGTGATTGAACGCGATGGGCTGGGGTACAGCCGGGCCGCGCCGGGCAACCAGTGGAACCACGACCGCCACGAGCAGCAGCAGCGCGATCACCACGTAGCCAGGCCGCGCGCGCAGTCGCACGCCACCCCGAGATCCTGCTCTCTTGATTGCCGACCAGATGTCAGTCATATGCAAGTTCGTTTCTTCCCGTCGGGTTCAATCCCACAAACGTCACTTTCGCTGACGGTCACCGGCCGCCGTCGCGGCCACTTCCCGCTGCCGTCGAGGCTTGAAGAAATGCGGCGAGGTCGGCCATCTCTCCCGCCGTGAACATCGGCCAGGTGAGCTGCCGACCACTCTCTGCCTCGGTGATGAGCGTGTGGTTCCACATTGCTGCGATGACTGCTACCGGGGAGTCGAGTCCGCCGAGACGCGCCAGATCTCCCGCACCACGCCCTCCGTCCTGTCCGTTCAGCGTGTGGCACTCCAAGCACCCTTTGGCACGGATCCGCCGCGGTCCCCTGGCCGGACTGCCCGCATCACTGAAGTACTGCACCGAAGAGAGGTACGCGACGATGTTTGCCATGTCCCCCGCTTGGAGCTGTGGCGCGGAGATGTCGTTTGCAGCCATCACGCTCGTCATGGCCGGAGCCTTGTTCCACATGGCTGATGCAAACTGGAGCAAACTCCACTGCCGGCCACGAGCGCCCAAGTCCGGTCCGAGGCCCCCACCTTGCCCGGGTTGACGGTGACACCCGATGCACCCGAGCTCCGCGAACCCGCGGCGACCATCCGTGATACGGCCGGGCAATACGTACGTCGGTCCCTCGGGAAGCACTGGCGAGGCGTCTCTCAGGTACGCGATGAGATCAACCAGTTCCGCGCTGGTGAAGGTCGGTCGACGAATGCCCAGTGCCCTCATGGCTTCCGTCATCGAAGGTCCGTGATTCCACAGGGTCGCTGCGACCTGAATCGGCGATCCGTATTGATGGAGGAAGTCCAAGCTGGGGCCGGCAACACCCCCTACCCCTTCGACTTGATGACAGGCGATGCATCGCTTCTCTGCGAAGAGCCGCTCGCCCCGCTCCGCGTTGCCGGCGGGATCGAAATAGTTGAGCCAAAAGAGAAACGCGATGAGGTCGCCGGCCTCCCAAGCACTCAAGCCCGGCCGCTGGATTCCCCTCTCGCGCATTTGCTCCGCCATGCTCGGGAGATGATTCCACAGGGCTGCAGCAAAGTCGTAATACGAGCGCGGTCCCGACGTGCTACCGAGATCCGGCCCGATGTCTCCCCCGAGGCCGTTGATCGCGTGACACGCGCCGCACCCCTTGGCCCCGAACACCCGCGAGCCCGCCATGATGTTCTGGGTCTGTTCGCCGGCTCCCTGGCCCTGCAATCCATTTGGACCGAGCACCAGGGCGGCGACCGCCCACCACGCGAGAGACTGCGTCGGGAGCCTCATTGTGTCACCCGCCCGCCGTCATGGCATCTTCCTGCGGTCTCGCATCGAGCCACGGCGGTACGATCTTGATAAAGGCCCAGAGAATCACGAACGGCAGGATCATCAGCGCACCCGCCATCAACTGACCCTCCAAGCCAAAGAGCTCGGCCTTGTAGACCGTCAGTCCCCGGAGACTCTTGGAGAACAGCTGGCCACCGATGACCACATTCCACCGAATACTGAAGATCCCGATCAACACCAGGACCGCACTCCCCATGTATACCAGGCGCTTCAGCTCGTCGGTCGTCTTCAACAGGCCTCCCTTCCACAAAGCCGGGGAGAGAGCGCCCAACAGGATCAAGGGGACCAGCGTTCCCAGCAGCATCTGGAGGACCAACAGGCTGATCGTCAGTCGGCTCTCGATCATCTGGGACAAGATCGCGATCGACTCTTCCGACTCATAAAGCCGGTGGATGAAGTCGAGCATCTCGAGCGAGAAGTCGACGATCATGGCGTAGAACAGGAACGTTGCGAGTTTGTCCATGCAGGGCATGTCCACGGTCTTCGATCGCACCATGGTCGTGAACATGTAGAGCACGAGCACCAAGGCGATGCCCGACACGATGGCCGAGAATAGAAACACCACCGGCATCAGCACGCTGCTCCACCACGGATTCGCCTTGACCGACCCAAAGATGAACCCGACATAGCCGTGCAGCAGGAACGCCGACGGGATCCCGATGATCGTGATCCACCGCCCGGCGACATCGTCAAACCGCTGCGCCCGATCCGAGAGGTCCGTCGCTCCGAGGGTCATGGCGTAGTAGAACCACCGCTTCACGCCGTGCGATTGCTGCGCCCAGAGCACCAGGTCCCTCCGGTAGTCGAACCACAACTCCAAGAGCAGCACCACCGCGAGGTACCACGCGTAGACGAAGCCGAACATGGCCATCGCCGACCTCGGATTGGGCGTCAGAAAAATCTGAAATGACCGCTCCGGATGCCCCAAGTGGGCTTGCAGAGGTAGCGGAGCGACAATGAGAAACGCCAGTGCGGTGAGCAGCGCCAGGCGATATGTGGGCTCTACTTCCTTGACATGAAACACCCGCTCGAGCGAAGCGAGGATGAACGCGCCTGCCACCAGCCCCGTGAGGTACGGGTAGAGTACCACAAGCAGGCTCCACTGCAGCTCGAACTCGTTCGGATACATGTAGCCTTGCATCGGCTACCTCACTTCCCCGTCCAAGTGGGCATAGTAGACCTTGGGTTTGGTATTGAGATGGGGTTTGAGCACCTGGATCTCGTTGAACCGCATGAACCGTGCAATAGGCGTGGCGCGGCCCTCGACCTCACCGAAAATCCTCGCGCCCGTGGGACACACCTCCACGCAGGCCGGGACCAGTCCCTCCGCCAGCCGGTGGTAGCACCAGGTGCACTTCGCGGCAACGTGCTTTTCCGGATGCAACCAGCGCGCGCCGTACGGGCACGCCTGGATGCAATAGCGACATCCAATGCAATAGTCCTCGTCCACCAGCACGACACCGTCCTCGGTCGTGAACGTGGCGCCGACAGGACACACCTGGACGCAGGGCGCATCGATACAGTGATTGCACAACTTGGGAACGAAGAACGCTCGCCGGATGCCTCCCTCACTCACCGTGGGCGGAAAGCCGTCGATCCCCCCATTGGGGCTGTCGACCACCACCTCGCCGTCGGTGCGGATCACATATCGCTCGACCCAGGTGTTGAAATAGGTGGGCTCTTCCGGAACGTCGTTCTCGATCTTGCACGCAGCGGCACAGCGACCACACCCAATGCACCTGCTCACATCGATCCCCATCCCGTACAACCGCTCGACGGGTTCCTGTCCTTCGTCACCGGCGAGCCGCTGGTCCAGCGCAGGAACGCGAATCATCCCGAGGAGAATCGGCCCGGCTACCCCGCACGCGGCATTGATGAATTCGCGGCGATCTACCGCGTCGTCTTTATTCGTCGAAGACATCAATCGTCTCCAGTTTCCGGATAGTGGGGATAGTGACACTGCCAACACGGGTACGCCTCCCCGTGACTCCGCAAATTGATCCGCGGAATTCTCTCGGAACTCGGGGCATCCTGGGCGTGGCACGCACCGCAAAAATTTCTGTCCTCCGGCTTGGTCGGCGTCGACGTACGGGGCGACGTCTTGTGCTCGGTGGACGCCTGGTGACACGTGGTGCACGGCAGGGTCGCATGATGGGAGACCGCCTTCTGCCGGGCGATCTGGCCGTGACAGGCGCTGCATTCCTCCGGCACCGTCGGTGGCTCCGGCTCGTGGGGCTCGTGGCAGGTCATACAGGGCGTCAGCGGGTTGTGGGCCACCGGATCGATCTGCGGAAATCCCGTGGGCCGGGCGGTATTGTACGCGTGACACATCGGGCAGAGGGCCCGCTCACGAGGGGCCGATGGCTTGACGTCCATGGGACCGGCCACGTGGGCCGCCGACGGTCCGTGGCACACCTCACACGCCACGCCGCTGTGATTGCCCGACAAGCGGCGCTCGTTGATGGGACCGTGGCAGAGCGCACACTCCTGCTGCCCGGCGTATTGCTTCTCGTGGGCAATGATCGAGTCAATCGCTTCGGCCCGATAGTGACCGATGTCGCCGAAGGTGTCGGGTATGAGAAAGGCCCTCGCGATAAAGAGGCCTATCACTGCCAGTGCAAACACGACCGCCAGGCGAGGAACCTGCTGGGGGATCATGGTCGGCCGATTGGGAAAGCGCATCGGGTTCGGTCTCCAAGCGGGATGAGGTATAACTCATCCGGAAACTAAGAAAAGGTCTGTAATAATTAATGAAGCCTACTTGAAGATTCGGGCTGTCCCGCAACCTTTGGGGATCGAATTCCCTGCCGTGGGGGTTGACGCCACGACCACTCATTGCCGAATGGCACAACAGGCAATCGCTTTGGGCATGACACGTCACGCAACTCTCGAGCCCCTGCCGCGCCGCCTGACCGTGTCCGAACTCGAAGAGCGGCTTGCCTGTGTGGAATCCGGTATCGGTCCGGCCCTGGGTGCTCAGCCCCCGCGACGAGTGGCAGTCCCGGCAGAACGCCTCCGGGTTGTGGCAAGTGGCGCACTCCACCTCCCGGCTGAACGCGCGCCGGTGTGGTCACTGCCTCCGAGCTGGTGTGACAACTGGAACACTGGTCCTGCACGTGGCAGTTCTGACATTCCAGCGTGTTCGCGGCTGCCGCCGCCTTGTGATTCTCCGCGAAGGTCTCGGTGTGCGTCACGGGCGCCCGTCGCGCCACGATGGTGGTGGGTCCCTGCACAGAGTGGCACGTCTCGCACGCACCTTCCACCTGATGCTCTTTCCCCGGAGCATGGCACCCGTAGCAGGTCTCCGGCGCAGGGCGCACCACATCCATCCGCTCCCCACCGGGCGCCTGGTGACACGACTCGCAAGGGAAATCGCCCCCGAGTGCCTCTTCTTTGGCCGCCAGGACCGTCGCATGATCGAAATCGAGGTTGCTCGCCCGGTCCGTGGGCGTCCAGCTCACCGTGCGCACGGTTTGGCCGTTGTGGCACGCCGAGCAGAAACTGGGATCCGGCTTGGTCATACCATCGGGCTGCGGCTGGTGGCAACTCTCGCACGTGGGGAACAGTGCCTGGTGTGGCGGGTGCTGGAAGGCCTCACGCGTCGACGACCACGCCCACGCACCCGCGCCGGCCGTCAGCGCGACGACCAGCAACGATCCGGTCAGTTGTCGGCGGCTCATCGTGCCCTCCCGGGTTCCGATCCAACGTAGAACGTGAGCCCGAATGAAGCCCGGGTTTGGGTCCAATCGGGTTGGGGAACGTCAACGTTGCGCCGGTCGTGCCGGTACCGGTCGATCGAGCCCCAGACCGTGGCGAGGTCGGTGCGCCACTGGAAGTTTGCGCCTCCGCTGAACACCCTGCCGTCGCCGACCCGATATTCTCCGACCTGCTGGAACGCTGAGGTCGATGCCCCGAAGGTCAGATCGTCACTGTGACGGTAGGTCACCCGGAGGTCCCCGGCGTTCAGCGCCGAGCCGGCGGTATAATTCAGCGTGAAGTTGCCGTCGACACTCCATTTATCCATCGGCTGCCAACTCACGCCGGTGCTGGCCCGCCACGTCCGGTCGGTGACCGACTGGAAGTACACCTCGGCGTCCGTGTCCCCATAATCGTGTCGCTCGCCGGAGAGTCGCAGCGAGAGGTTGGAGAGCGGTCGCAAGCCCACCGTCGCCCCATACCCCGTGTAGGGCACCGGGGTGAACACCACCCAAATGGTCTGCAGACTGAACACGGGACGGTAGCGGAACACTCGTCCCTCCAGGTAGACCCGAGACACCGGCGACCAGCCGACGGTGGCACCGGCCTTGCCCCACCACCCCGTCGCGAGGTCGTAATCCGCATGCCCCTGGAAGGACACCTTCGCTGACGGGTAGTAGGTGGCATCCACACCCACCCGCTCCGACGCGATGTTCTCCCAACTCTTGTCGATCTCCCGTTGGTAGACCGCTTCGATCGACGTGCCCCGCGCCGGGCGGGCCGACGCCCGGAAACCGAGGAGGAGGTTGCGCTCCCTTGGCTGGAAATCCCCTAACGACTCCAAGGCTTTCGAGTTGACCGGTTCGGGAATGCCCCGCTCGAGCCCAAATCCGCCGTAGGCCTCGAGCTCGATGGCCTTCGTCGAACCAAACCGGAGCCGAACCGACCCGCCGTCGTACCCGTAATACCCGAGGCCCGTCACCTGATAGTCTCGACCAACCCGAACCTGGTATTTCGCGCGGCGCAGCTCCACATAGCCGTTCAACAGATCGAAGTGATCGTCGGTCCGGGGCCAGAACTCCTCGTTACCCAGCGCGGCGCGCAACCGCGTGTTCACGTACGCCCGCAGACCCTCGACCCCGAATCCCCACACGTTGAAGTCGATGTCCTGGATCACCGGAGCCGTCGAGACGACCTCAGCCGACTCGTAGAAGTAACACTGGCCTGTTGGGGCCTCACAGGCGACCGTGGTGCGACCCCAGAGCCGCTGCCGACCGGTGCCGGTGGTGGAGTCTATTGAAACGCTGTCGAGTTGAAACGGCTGCGCATCCACGTATTGCACGCGGGTAAAGAAACGCCCCCTCCATTGCTGCGCCTGCGCCGCGTCCACGCTCCAACTCAGCGACACGAACGTAGCGACCGAGAGGGTGACGACCGTGTGCGACCTGCCGCGCAGCGCTTCGATCAGCGTCCGAGCAAGGTGTGCAACGTTCACGGCATTCACCAAGGAAGTAAGGTTCTGCGGTCAGGAGTCACCTCCTGCCCGCGCTGAGCCAAGTTCGTCGTACTACCTCGGATGGCCTCACTGCGGGGCCACACGGCCTACGATTTGCGGCTGTTACCGCAATCCCGGCGGCGGCACTAGCCCGTACTGGTCCATGACGGCTTGAATCGACTCCGTGAGCAACGCCTCCAGAAGGGGCGGATTGTGTACGCCTTCACCGCTGGACTTGTGCCCCCTGAAGCTCTGGCCAAGGGCTCGGCCATTCGGCCAGAAATCTCTCTCGCTCGTGTATGCCAGAATGGCATTCCACACCGCACCCTCCGCCACCATGACGACGGCGTCGGACATGTTGAACTGCGTCGCATCACCCTGGGCCACCACCTGCGGCAACAGCCCTGCGTCTGTGACGTCGATGACCCGGTTGCCGTCGGTGTCGAACCAGAGCTGATCCAGCAGGCCGTGCAACCGGGTCTTGAAGGTCGCAAGGGCATCCCTGGCCGCCGCCTGATCCCCGTGGCACCCCGACGCGGCACAGGCGTTGAACGTCCGCTCGGTCACGGTACAACTGCCAGTGGTGGGAATGCCTTGGGCATCCAAACAGGGAATGGCCTGGAACGTGTGTCCCACCGCGTTGAAGTCGCCCCCTCCCGCGGCTGCACCCGTCACCGTGAAGCTGTCCACGTGGCACGTTGCACAGAGCTTGGGGTTGTTCGCTTCGGTACCGTGGGATCCGGTCAGAGCCGCCGGGTCACCGGTGAAGGTCGGCGGGATCCAGCCCACGTTCTCTCCGAACACGAGCAGTCCCTGGGCCCCGTGAGGGCCGCCGGAAGACGGCGGCTCCCCAATGCGGGAGTGACAGGTCGCGCACAGATGAGGAGACGGTTCGGTCGTCGTGGCCACGTCGATGGGGGCACGAAGGTTGTTCTCGTTGGGCGAGCCGTGGGGATCGTGACACACCGCGCAGACGATCGGCTGGTTCGCGCCGTCGTCCTTTTCGATGTAATCCGCGGTCTCGCCGAACTGCTCGACCATGGCGGTCTTCCCTTCGTGACATGGTGCACAAGTCGCACTGGAAGCAAAGCCCCTGACCGCGGCGTGCCGTGACGCCTCCCACTGCTCGACGTACGGTTGGCTCGGATCGCGATGACAATCACCGCAGCCCGTGTTGAGAGTCGATCCTGCCGAGATCGCGGCCAGCGGCCTCACGCCCCGAGGGTCGCTCACGTGGTCCAAGCCTGGGCCGTGGCACGACTCGCACTGCACGTCCTGGTACACCCCGTCGGGAACCAGCTCGTACCCGGCGGCCGTCGCATTGTCGATGGCGTTCCCCAATTGGGAGACAGAGTGACAGCCTTCGCAGCTCGCCTCGGCGGCGCCGCTCGACTGGAGAGAGTCCCAAGCCACCGCGTGTCCCGTGGTCTGCCATTCGGACGCCTTGGCGGGGTGGCAACTGCTGCACACCATCTCCTTCTCTGCGACGTCGAAATAACCCAGGAAGTTGTTTACGGCATCTGGAGGCTCGCTGAACGACTCGTCCTCGTCGAAGAGGACCGTCTCGTCTGTACAGCCACCGAAGACGATCACGACGCTCACCACCGCTGCCAAAGCGTTCCTTGTTGCCTTAGTCATTGCCTCTCTCACGTGGCCTCCAAAAAACGGTGGTCAGTCGACCGACCCAGCATGAGTTCCTGCAAAACACTCGCCGCAACACCGAGAATGCAACCCACGGTCTTCAGTTCAGCGTTCAACCTCCCACACATCTCATCACGAACTCGAGGAAGAACGACGTTCCTGGTATTCCTGACCGCGACTCAACGATGAGGAATTCCTTAATAGGGCGCAACCTCCTTCATCGTCTCTTCATGCGCATCTTACGATGCATTGCGGATCGAAGCCGGGAAAAGTGAGGGATGTCACCAATACCGATGCACGCGGTGACCACAGCGTCATCATGGTTTTATTCGGCACTTCAAATATGGAGGGGTCCGCATAGGACAACGTCGAGGGGGCGTCTGGGACGGGTGATACACCGAACACCCGCACGGCCCGCGAGGAGGGGGTCGCGGTCGCGCGTGGGCAATCGAGATTGCCGGTTTAGTCCGTTGACTCTGCTTCGTGCTCGGCGACTGCTTCGTACCGCGACCCGCACTTCGCGAGGACGCTGGTCGCGTTGATGATGCCTTCGGGCGACAGTCTGCCCTCGACCACCACCTCGACGTCATCGGTGAACGTATCCGGCGCCAGGCCTTGATACGTCACGGGGAACGTTGCTTCGCCGTCCGTAATCTCGAACTCGAGGGTCTGCGTCGCCACGTGGCGCTCGATGCTTCCGGCGACGACGTTTCCGCCGACCCGGATTCCCACGTCGTACATCGAGGTGTCAGTGGCGACCCGCTCCTCCAGCTCGGCGGGCATCAAGAAATACACGCCGGTGTCCTTGATCCCCTCGGCCATGAGGAACCCCACGGTGAGGATCACGAGGCCGGCGCCGAGTACGAATTTGCCTTTGGCGTTCATGGATCCAATATAAAGTTGTTCTCACAAATTGGGGAAGTCTGGGGCGTTTCTGAAGCCGGTTTCATGAGCATCTCATAGATTGCCGCTTGTCGTCAAGCAACGGGCGACAGATGTCCTGGACATTTGCGGTTGCAGGCACTCAGGCATCCCGCCGGGCCCAGTGCAGCGCAGCATCCACGGCCCGCTGCCATCCGCCATAGGCATCGTCCCGGGAGTGCACCGGCTCGAATTCCTGATAAATCCGGCTGGCGGCGAAACCCTCCGGGCTCTCCCAAACACCCGTGGCCAACCCCGCCAGACCCGCCGCGCCCAGGGCGGTCGTCTCGACCACGTCGGGACGCGCTACCGTCACGCCGAGCATGTCGGCTTGGTACTGCATCAGCCAGTCGTTGGCGGCCGCCCCACCATCCACCTTCATGGTCTTGAGGCTGATGCCCGAGGTTCCGGTCATCGCATGCGCCACGTCTCGCGTACCGTAGGCCATCGCTTCCAGCGCGGCCCGCACCAGGTGCTCCCGGGTCGTTCCCCGGGTGAGGCCCACGATGGTCCCTCGGGCCTCCGCCTCCCAATGGGGTGCGCCCAGCCCGACGAAGGCGGGGACGAAGTACACCCCGCCGGTGTCAGGGACGGCCCGAGCCATGGCCTCGGTCTCCCCCGCGCTCTCGATGAGGCGCAATCCGTCCCGCAGCCACTGGATCGCCGCACCGGCGATGAAGATGGATCCCTCCACCGCGTAGGCCGGCGCGCCCGAGGCATCACACCCAACGGTGGTGAGCAGACCGCCCGTATCCCGATTCCGGTCGGGGCGGCCTCCTACATTCATTAATAGGAAGGCGCCCGTGCCGTACGTACACTTGGCATCACCTGCCTCCCAACACCCTTGGCCGTAGAGTGCCGCCTGCTGGTCCCCAGCGATGCCGGCGACTGGAGCCTCGAAGCCCAGGTGAGCACCGTCGACGGTCCCAACCACCTCACTCGACTGCCGCACCTCGGGAAGTGCATCGGCGGGGACGTCGAACAGCTCCAGTAGATCGCCGTCCCACTCGCGGCGGTCGATGTTGTAAAGCAGCGTCCGGGACGCGTTGGAGTGGTCGGTGACGAACGACGCACCCGAGGTCAGCCGGAACACCAACCAGGCGTCGATCGTGCCAAACACCGCGTCTCCCACCACCGCCCGCTCGCGCAGGCCGGGCACGTTGCGCAACAGCCACTCGATCTTCGTGGCGGAGAAGTACGGGTCCCACACCAAGCCTGTTCGATGGCTGGCATACTCGGATCCAAGCTCCCGCTCGAGCTCGCGGCACCGCTCCGCCGTCCGTCGATCCTGCCACACCAACGCCCGGTGCAAGGCTTGGCCCGTGTGCCGGTCCCACGCGACGATGGTCTCTCGCTGATTGGTGATCCCGACGGCGCAGGGAGTGCCACCCGAGTGCTGCAGCGCATCGCGCCCCGCATCCAGGGTCCGCTGCCAGATCTCCTCCGCGTCGTGCTCTACCCAGCCCGGTTGCGGAAAGTGTTGGGTGAACTCCCGGTAGCCGCGACCCACCACCCTCCCGTCCTCGGCAAACACCATGCAGGTGGATCCCGTCGTTCCCTGATCGATGGCAAGGACCGTCTTCACTCGAACAACTGCCGAATGGCCTCGCCGTACGGAGGCTCCAACACCCCGCCGTCGGTCACAATGGCCGTGATGAGACCCGCCGGCGTAACGTCGAACGCCGGGTTGTAGACGGAGACTCCCGCCGCCGTGGGCACCTCTGCGGCCGAGCGCTCTTCAATGGGGATGGCGGCGCCGCTGGCTGCCTCGAGGTCGATGGTGCTTCTGGGAGCCGCCACATAAAAAGGAATACCGTGCTTGTCGGCAATGATGGCCAGGTTTTGCGTCCCGATCTTGTTGGCCACATCACCATTGGCGGCGATGCGGTCGGCTCCGAGGATGACGGCGTCGACCCGTCCCTGGGCCATGACGGTGGCAGCCGCGCTGTCGACCACAACGGTGCACGGAATCCCGAGGCGCGAACACTCCCACGCCGTGAGCCGACTTCCCTGCCGCAGCGGCCTGGCCTCACATGCGTACACCTCCTTCACGCGGCCCTGCTCATGTGCCGTGCGCAGCACGCCGAGGGCGCTGCCGATTCCGCCCGTTGCCAGCATCCCGGTATTGCAGTGCGTCATCACGGATGCGCCTATCGGAAACAATGCCGCGCCGGCCGTCCCCATGTCCCGACACATCTTCGCATCCTCATCCCAGATTCGCTGAGCCTCAGCGCGCAGCAACTGTACCATCACCTCCACCGCCTCCCCGTTTTCTGCCGCCTCGACCCGCCCCCTGACGGCCTTGCGAAGCCGCTCCACGGCCCACACCAGGTTGACGGCAGTCGGTCTGGCCTGTGCCATCGTGTCGCACGCCTCCTCCAGCCAGGCGAGGGCTGCATCCTTCCCCTTCCCCAGCAAGCCGTCCGCCGCCACGCGCGCGGCTGCCGCCGCGATCCCCATGGTGGCCGCTACGCCGATGAGGGGAGCGCCACGTACCCGGAGCGATTGAATGGCTTCGACCATGGCGTCGATCGTATCGATTTCGAGAAACGTGGTCTCGTCCGGAAGACGGGTCTGGTCGAGGAGGTGCACGGCTCCAGTCGACGTCCAGTTCACCGCATCGCTATACATGGTCGTGAAAACTACCGTGGTTTTGTGTCCGTGGTTAGCTTGATCGCGACCCTCACCTCGGAGTGACCCCGTGGCTGCGCCGGCGGACCCGTTTCTCCTCCAAACGACCCTGACGCCGTTGACCATCACGGTGGAGGGCGATGCCGTGTCGGAGATCTGTTTCGGCCAACTGGCATCTAGAGCACCAGCCACCCCGCTCGAGCACCGCGTGGCCGACGAGTTGCTCGAGTACTTTGCCGGCACCCGAACGGCGTTCACCTTCCATCTCGCCCCGACGGGAACACCGTTTCGAGCCCTGGTGTGGGAGGCCCTTCGGCGCATTCCCTACGGAGAAACCCGAACCTACGGTGAAATCGCTGTGGCGGTGGGGAAGCCGGGTGCGGCGCGGGCCGTCGGCACCGCCAACCATCACAACCCGATCCCGGTCGTGATCCCGTGTCATCGGGTCGTGGGATCCGACGGTCGGCTGTGCGGTTTCGGAGGAGGCCTCGACCTCAAGCGGCAACTCCTCGAATTGGAGGCCTCACACACCCCTCTGCAACTCTCGCAGGCTCGTTGATTTGGGCCCCGGAACCCCGTATTTTACTCCATGCATAACCTCGTTCGCGCTGCCTTGCTGCGGCACGCCCAGTGGCGTACCGTGGCTTTTTTTTGGGCGCGCTGACGATCGTCGCACGAGACCCGGTCACCACGTGGTGATCGTGGCTCGCACGGGAGTAGGTCACAGGTGCAGCTGACCGACCTCACCGTCCGGGATTTTCGGAACATCGCCTCGCTCGATATCGAGCTGCCCGACACCGGCGTCGTCATCATTGGGGCAAACGGCCAGGGCAAGACAAATCTATTGGAGGCGATCTACTACTTGGTGTTGTTCCGCTCGTTCCGGGGTGCGAAGGATCGCGAACTGGTACGCTTCGGCACACCGGGCTTTTTCGTTGGCGGATCGGCGCAGGCTCGCGTGACAGCCGGGTATGAGGTGGCGGGGCAGCGTAAGAAGGCAACGGTGGATGCCGCACCGGTGCGCCGGCTCGGGGAGGCCGTGGGGCGAGTCGTTGCCGTGCCGTTTTCGCCGGAGGACCGCGCCATCGTGGCCGGCGCGCCCAGCGGCCGACGGCGCTACATCGATGTCCTGCTGTCGCTCAGTGAGCCGGTGTACCTGACGGAGTTGGCGGCGATGCGGGTGGCGCTCAAGCAGCGCAACGCGGCGTTACGAATGGGGCGGGGTGATGCAGCCCAGGCCTTCAATGCGCCGTTGGCCGCGGCAGCAGCTACCGTGCTATCGAAGAGGGTGAAGTGGGTGAAACGTTGGAAGGATCGGTTTCGCGCGATCTGTGAAACACTCGGTGAGCCTGCCACTGCGAAGTTGCGGTATCACCGATATGCGGCGGGCGCCGAGGAGGATGCTCAGGATCTCCAGGATTTATTGGCTGCGACGATCGACCGAGACCTACATGGCGGGGCAACCACGGTTGGGCCTCACCGGGACGACCTGCGACTATCCCTCGGCGATCACAGCCTCCGAGTGTACGGATCGGCGGGCCAACAACGTACCGCGGCAATTGCCCTGAGATTGATCGAGGCCGAAACGTTAGCGGAAGCAACCGGTCATGTGCCCATCGGGATGTACGACGACGTTTTCGTCGAGCTGGACGACACGCGGCAGGCTAACTTGCTCGGCTTGATACGCGACACGTTGCCGGGACAGGCTATAGTGGTGGCGCCCCGCGATTCGGAGGTGCCGCCGGAGCTCTTCGAGCGACCACGCTGGACGATGACGGGAGGTCGGCTTGACCCGTAAACACCCGTCCACGATCGGGGAGACCCTGAAAGCGTATTTCGGCCGGCACGGGCTGATCAGACGCGTCCGACAAGCCAGCGTCGTGCACGAGTGGGCAGACATCGTGGGAGAACAGGTCGCAAGCGTGACCGAGCCGGACTCCGTCGGGAAAGACGGCACACTCCGGGTTCGTGTGCGTTCCGCCGCCTGGATGCAGGAGTTGCAGCTCATGTCTCCGACGATCGTCAGGCAGTTGGGAGAACGAGGAAAATCGATCAAGCGCATACACTGGATGCTCGGAACATTCGAGCGCCAGTGAGCGTGCGAGGGACACGGTAACCGAGAGGTACGGCGGCCCGACAGGCATCGACCTGTCGACAGCGGAAAGAGGAGTGAATGGCGAAGAAACGCAATCCCACGAGCAAGCAGGACGGGGGCGCCCAGTACAGCTCCGATTCGATCCAAGTCCTCAAGGGCCTGGAGGCCGTGCGCAAACGGCCCAGCATGTACATCGGCTCGACTTCCTCACGGGGGCTCCATCACCTCGTGTACGAGGTCATCGACAACTCGATCGATGAAGCGCTGGCGGGCTTCTGCACGAAGATCGAGCTGACGATCAACGCAGATGATTCGGTAACCGTCGTGGACAACGGACGAGGCATCCCCGTTGACCTCCATAAGACGGAGAAGAAACCCGGCCTCGAAGTCGCCATGACCATGCTTCACGCCGGCGGCAAGTTCGATAAGAGTACCTACAAGGTCTCCGGCGGCCTGCACGGCGTGGGCGTGTCGGTCGTCAACGCCTTGTCGGAACAGCTCGACGTGTGGGTGTGGCGCAATGACAAAGAACACCACATGGCCTTCCAGCGTGGCAGTACCACCCGGCCCTTGGAGGTCTTGGGCAAGACGAAAAAGACGGGCACGAAAATCACCTTCAAACCGGACAGGGAGATCTTCACCGAGACCCTTTACGACTTCGACACGCTGGCCAACCGCCTGCGGGAGCTGGCATATCTCAACGCGGGCATCAACTTGAGCATCACCGACAACCGGGGTGCGTCGCCACGCGCTGAGACGTTTTTGTTCAAGAAAGGTTTGCCGGAGTTCGTCACGTTCCTCGGTGGCAGCCGAAAACCCCTCCATCCGAAGCCGATCAGCATTGCCACCATCAAAGACGAGGTTGAGATCGACATCGCCCTGCAATACAGTGACGGCTTTTCGGAAAACACCTTCTCGTTCGTCAACAACATCAACACGCACGAAGGAGGGACTCACCTCACCGGCTTTCGATCGGCGTTGACGCGTGCCATCAACGAAGTGGTCAAGGTCCGAGGATCACTCAAGAAGGAAAATTTCTCCCTCACCGGCGACGATTGTCGTGAGGGACTCACTGCCGTCATCCACGTCAAGGTGCGGGAACCCCAGTTCGAGGGTCAGACCAAGACCAAGCTCGGTAACAGCGAAGTCGAGAGCATCGTCAAGACGGTCGTGTACGAGCACCTCGGCAACTTCATGCACGAGCACCCCAGCGTCGCCAAGGCAGTCATCGAAAAGGCAGCGAGCGCTGCCCGGGCGCGGGAAGCCGCCAAGAAGGCTCGTGAGCTCGTCCGCAAGAAGAGCGCCCTCGAAAGCGGCGTACTACCCGGAAAGCTCGCCGACTGCTCCGTGTCGGATCCGTCCATGGGAGAGCTCTACATCGTCGAGGGCGACAGCGCCGGCGGCTCGGCAAAACAGGGGCGCGATCGAGGATACCAGGCCATCCTGCCGCTCCGCGGCAAGATCCTCAATGTGCAGAAGTCGCGCATCGACAAGATCCTGTCCAATGCGGAGATCCGGGCGATGGTCACCGCCATCGGCACGGGGGTGGGCGGAGACGACTTCAAGCTGGAGGACGCGCGTTACCACAAGATCATCATCATGACCGATGCCGACGTCGACGGCGCGCACATCCGGACGCTGCTCCTCACGTTCTTCTACACACAGATGCGGCCGCTCATCGAAGCCGGCTACGTCTACATCGCCCAACCTCCCCTCTACCGGGTCGCCAAGGGAAAAGAGGAACATTACGCTTACAACGACGGCGAGCGGGATTCCCATGTCAAGCGGCTTTCCAACGGCAGCGGGAAGGGTAAGGTCGCGATTCAGCGATACAAAGGTCTTGGCGAGATGAACCCGGAGCAGTTGTGGAAGACCACGATGGATCCCGAATCGCGCACCATTCTCCGCGTGGAGATCGAAGAAGCCTTCAACGCCTCACAGCTCTTCGAAAAACTCATGGGTGACGAGGTAGAGCCGCGACGTGCGTTCATCGAAGAAAACGCCCAGTACGTGAAGAACCTCGACATCTAGCAAAGCCCGCGACATCGACCGGTATGACGCGTGCACGCTCATCCCGTTGGGATAGCCTAGACCAGATTCACCGATCAGTCATCCGCTGCACCCGGTGTCCGCGCCTCGTGGCGCACCGCCAGAAAATCGCCGAGCTCAAGAAGCGCGAATTCAGGGAATGGACCTATTGGGGAAAGCCAGTGCCGGGATTTGGCGATCCCGAGGCGCGCATGCTCGTCGTCGGCCTGGCTCCTGCAGCTCATGGGGCCAACCGCACCGGACGCATGTTCACCGGCGACTCCTCCGGCGATTGGCTGTACGGCGCCCTCCACAAGTTCGGGTTTGCCAGCCAACCCCACTCGGTTTCCTGCACAGACGGGCTCGAGCTCACCGACTGTTACATCACGGCGGCTGCGCGGTGCGCACCACCCCAAAACAAGCCCCGAGCAGATGAAATGGCGCAATGCCACGCCTACCTCCAGGCCGAGCTGGAGTTGCTGACCAACGTCCGGTTGGTCGTTCCCTTGGGGAGGATCGGGTACGAGTCCTGGCTCAAGGCGTCGGGTTGGTGGCACGCGCTCGCCCCCGGGGCCCGACCCCCATTTGGCCACGGTGACGAGGCGGCACTTCCCGACGGTACCATGTTACTGTGCGCCTATCACCCCTCCCGCCAGAATACCAATACCGGGCGGCTCACCCGCAGCATGTGGCACTCCGTATTTCGCCGGGCGCGGCGCATAGTAGACGGCGCTTGATACTCCCCTGCCGCATACCCATAATGGTCGGAGGGAACGTGCCGAATCTCCACATGGAGGAAACCATGCACCGTAACCGTCTGATGTCCGTGCTCGCGATCGCGGTCCTCGCGGGCGCTTGCGCCTCATCCGGTCAACCCGGAAGTTCTCCCAGACGCAATCGCAACCTCATCACCGCCGACGAGTTAGCGGAACTAAACGTCACCAGCGCCTTCGAGGCCGTGCGGCAGCTCCGTCCGGCCTGGCTGACACGGCGCGGGGGGTCCGCCCCGATCATCTACCTCAACAGCACCCGATGGTCCGGCACCCCGGAGGGTCTCGAGAGCATCCAGCTGCAAAGCATCAGCGAGATGAGGTTTCTGAGCGCCTCCGACGCCACGACGCGGTTTGGCACCGGGTTTCAGGGGGGAGTGATAATGGTCACCACGAGGTGACGCGCCGCCGCTTACCGCCCCCGCACGACACTGTCGGTGGGCGCAATGCGGTTCACTACGAAGTTGCTCACCTGATAGACCGTCGAGTCGCCCGTCTTGTGCACCCAGAACCCTGACGCGGCGGAATCAAAGGCCAGTTCCAGAAGTGTGTCGTCGGTTGCACTCCGCAACACGGCGCGGCGATCGGGATCATCGAAGTCGGGCACGCTGTCGACCGCGCTACGGAAGCCCGACGCGTTCAACGATTCATACTGATCCAAGAGCCGCGACACCACGGCGGAATCGGGTGCCTCCCCTCCGGGCAGCCGCCACCCGTCGTTTTCCCTCTGGAGCACGTAACTGCTGCCTCCCACGTGGACTTCCACCAACGATACCGAGTCGGCGGCGACCCGGGCGAGCGTGCGGTCACGCCAATCGTCGAGCCGCCGATCCACATAGGTCGCCAACCGGGTCCGCACGGCGTACACGTTGTCCTCGCCGGGGCGCCTAAGATAGGAATCCTGGAATCCAGGAGCACGCTTGCCGAGGAGTACGTGCAACTGCGTTTCGCCGCCTCCGTGCACCCGGAGGGTTCGGGCTTTTCCCTCCTCGATTTCAAGGCGTGAGTGCGTGCCGGCATTCTGTGCCACCAGCTGGCCCGCCGGCGCGTCGGCGAGCACCTGGAAGAAGTCGGTCACGCCCGATGCCGATGCCTGGTACCCATTGACTCGCCACCCGTCGCCCACCCTGGCCAGGATGACCGTATCCGCCGCCCGCTCGAACACCACCGAGTCCGCTTCTTCAGCCGCGATGGCCGGAAGCGCGAAATCGGTGGTCGGCTCGTCGAACCCGCCGCGGAGTATCTCCACGGCACCCCACAGAAAAATCAAGACCACAAGGGCTATGACAATTTGCTTCAAACGGTCGCCGCTCATGCCGCCCCCTCCGGGACCGAGCCCCGCTGATACTTCCGCTGTGTGAGTTGATTCCGTTTCACCAACCGCAGCACGGCCAGGATGACGAGGAGGATCGGCACGCCGATGACGTTGCCGTGCTTCACGAAGTCCCGGAGCGTATTGCTAGAGAAGACGAGGGGCGGCGGCGTCCGATTCTTTGCGCGGATGCCGATCAGCGCTTCGTCCTGCGCCAACCAGTCCACGGCATTGAGGCCGAAAGCGATGTTGGCGGGGTTGCCGCCCAAGAAGTTGTCCCGCAACATGTTGGTGTTTCCCGCCACCACCATTCGACCGCGCGTCCCCGCTGCCTCTTCTGCGGCGCCTGGATTCACCATCGCCGCCAGGAGCCGCTCCTCCAACCCGACTTGCTGGAACTGCCGCCGTGGGGCGAGCATCGACATCATGCTGTCGATCCCCGCGGCCTCGGAGGTCACAAACAGCGGCGTGACCGTTCCCGGCACGGCGGCCGTCGTGTCCAACGAGCTGGTCCAGGGCATGAACAGAGTTTCCAGATCGGCGTTCACCGGGGCGCTCCTGGTGCTGATGCCCCTGACCCACAAGGGATACGGCGCAATCATCATCCCAAACTGCGTGGGAACCTGGGCCTGCTCGTTGGAGAGCAAGTCATACACCATATCCGACTGGATCGACACGCCATAGGGAACGAGCAGGTCGTTCCACAGCACCTCCCTCGGAAGCACGAATTCCTGCTGCCCCGGGGGCTGCATACCGTGACCCAATATCAGCGCGCTCCCGCCCCGATCCAAGAAGCCGCGGAGGCGGTCCATCTGATCAGCCGGCAATGTTTCGGGGGCGTCGATGAGTACGAGGACATCGATCTCGTCATCCGGCTGGCTGTCCGCCGGAAACCTGAGCGTCCGGACGTCGTAGGTTTGCTGCAACGCCTGGCGAAACGCGTTGTACGTCGGGCCCGGCTGTCCCGACGCCTGTTGCGGTGGCGGCGCCTCGTAGAGGCCCACGGTCGGTCGATCCTCGCGGGTCATGCCGCGAATGAACGACGATAGGCGGTACTCCAGATCCGCGGTCTGGCGGACGAAGGGAATCGTCTCCGATTCGTCTGCGTGCTGAATTGCGATGCCCAGATATCCCTCGCGTACAGTCAGCTCGGACTCGCCCACAACGTTGAATTGCACGGGCGGGATCCCCAGCGACCTCGCATCGTCCGCCGCCGTGGAATCACTGGAGGGATCCTGCACCACGACGCGGAGCATCTCATTACCGGCGTTGCGGTAATCCCGCAGCAAGTCGTCGAGATCGCGCTGCAGCATTGCCACCTCCGGGGGCAGCTCATTCGACACGAAGAGTTTGAGGGTCACGATGTCGTTGAGGTCGCCCACGAGATCGCGGGTCGCCGACGACAGCGTGTACGCCCGACCCGGGGTGAGATCCAGCCGGCCCCGAATGTGGCGTCCAAAGAGGTTGACGATCACCAACCCCACCACCACGAGAGCGGTCGCGGTGCGCAACCGCCGCAGTGCCTCGCCCTTATGGCTCAGCTTCAATCCCAGCAGGGCTAGGTAAGCCAGCGACAGGAAGATCGCCGTCAGCGTAATGAAGTAGATCGCGTCCCGCAGATCGATCACCCCACGCGCGATGTCACGGAAGTGGGAGATGACGCCCAGGCGCGCGGCGATGGAATTGAGCGCCGGCGGGAGACCGACCAACACGGGATCGAGCCCAATGAGGATCAGGAGGAACATCACCGCCACGCCGATGACGAACGCCGTGATCTGATGCTTCGTGAGGTTGGAGGTCCACACCCCGACGGCCGTGAACGACGCCGCCAGCAGTGCGGCGCCAACGTATTGGGCGAAGATCACCCCAGAGTGCAGATCGGCGCCCAGGGACAAGCCGATGGGAATCGGCAGCGTCAGCGCCAGCGCAAACCACACGAAGAGCGTCTGCCCCAGGTATTTGCCGAGCAGGAGCTGCACCTCGGTAATGGGCTGTGACAGCACGACTTCCAGCGTGCCCGTACGGATGTCCTCCGCGAAGGAACGCATGGTGACCGCCGGGACAAAAAACAGGAACATCCACGGCAACAAGTCGAGCATCGGTCGCAGTGATGCTACGCGGTACAGATAGATCTGTCGAAAGAACAGGAAGTCGTTGATCACCAGGAAGACCACCAGCAGGATATATCCCATCGGCTGGTCGAACATCGTCTTGAGCTCACGGCGCGCGATGGTCCAGATCGCTTTCACTGTGCACCGCCTTCGTCCTGAGATGTTTCAGCCGGCGTTCCGTCGGGCGCATCTTCCGTCACCTGGAGGAAGAGGTCCTCGAGACTCCGGGCCTCCTGATGAAGCTCGTACAGCGTCCAGCCCCGGTCCCGAGCCAGTCCGAAGATCTCGGGCCGCAGGTCGCGGCCCACCTTGGCGGTGACCATCAGGGCCGTCCGACCGTCGCCGGCGGACTGGCGCCGCACCACGTCCCGCACGCCCTCTAGTTCCCCGATCCCTTCCTCGACCTGCTCTCCCTCGATCTCCACGAGGACCTGCACGGCTCCGCCGGCCTGTTCGGCCAGCTCCTCCACCGAGCCGTCCGCGGCAATCGCGCCCTTATTAATGATCAGCAGACGCGAGCATGTGTCGCGGACCTCGGAGAGCACGTGGGTGGAGAGGAGCACCGTGCGATCCTGCCCTAGATGGCCGATCAGGCGCCGGATCTCCAACCGCTGGCTGGGATCGAGCCCCTCCGTGGGCTCGTCCAGCACCAGGAGGTCGGGGCGGTGCAGGATGGCCTGCGCCAGGCCCACCCGCTGCCGGAACCCCTTCGAGAGCTCGCCGATGGGCCTGTAGTACACCGCCTCGATACCCGTGGCTCCCACGGCGTCGTCGATGGCCCGGGTGGCCTCCTGACCCTCGATCTCCCTGAGCCGGGCGACGAAGGCCAGGTAGTCGGTGACCAACATCTCGGTGTAGAGGGGGTTGTTCTCGGGGAGGTACCCGATGCGGCGCTTGGCGGCCAGGGAATCGTCGCCCAGAACCACCCCGTCGAGGCGAATCTCCCCGTGGTCCGGGTCGTAGAACTGGGTAATTATGCGCATCGTGGTAGACTTCCCCGCCCCGTTGGGCCCCAGGAACCCCACGACCTGCCCACGATCGATGTCGAAAGACACCCGATCGACGGCCTTGATGCCGTGAAACTCCTTCGAAACGGCGTCGAGTGACAGCAGCGTCATAGCACACCGTGGTTGATAGTCGGCAGGATTCTAAGATCCTGAGTCGGTTGACTCAAGCCCCCTGGGGCTCGACCGTCTGCAAACCCTTGCGGGGAAGCCGTTTCGACCTACTTTATGTTGCAAAGTGCTTTGTGTCATCCACCGGAGGAGTGCCCGTGTCGACACCGACCCATCCAGCCCGCGAACAGGCCGAAGAGACACTTGCGTATATCCGGCAGACCATGGAATCGGCTTCCACCTTCACGGCGGTGTCCGGATGGGGGTTGGTGGGCGTGGGAGGCATCGGACTCGTCGCCTCCTGGTTGGCCTGGGCCGCGGGCACCCCGGCGCTGCTGATCGTGTGGATCCCCACCGCGCTGGTGGCGCTCGTCGTGGCGGCCATGGCCAACGCCGCGAAGGCGCGACGGCTCGAGGTGCCGCTGTGGACCATATCCCTGCGGAAGATGGTGTGGGGCCTGGTTCCGGCCTTGGTCGCCGGCGCCTTCCTCACGCACGCCCTCACGGTCCAGGGCGCCGCCCATCTCCTGCCGGGCACGTGGCTCGCCCTGTATGGGGCCGGGGTAACCGCCAGCGGTACGTTTTCCGTGCGAGCCGTGCGCTGGATGGGGTTGACCATGCTGGCTTTGGGGGTGGTGGCGCTCCTGCGGGCGGACCTGGGGCTCATCCTCCTTGGGGTGGGCTTCGGCGGCGCGCACATCGGGTTCGGACTCTACATCACGCAGAGACATGGCGGCTGATTCTGTTCTCGACGGTCTCGACCAGGTCATCCACGAGCGCCGACGCCTCGGCATCGTGTCCGCCCTGGCGGCGAACGACCGGCAGACCTTCGCGGAGCTGAAGGCGGTCCTCAAGACCACCGACGGGAACCTGAGTGTGCACGCCCGCCGGCTCGAGGAGGCCGGATACATCAAGGTCACCAAGGGGTTCGAGGACCGAAAGCCGCGAACCGAGTATCGCCTCACGGCCAAGGGACGACGGGCTCTCGAGGCGTACCTGGAGCAGATGGAATCGATCCTCAGCACCACCCGCAACGCACTGGAGCGGGAATGAGTGGATTGCACGTAGCCATCATCATGGACGGGAACGGCCGGTGGGCGAAGGCCCAAGGGCTGCCCCGGTGGCGCGGTCACGTGGCCGGCGTCGAGAGCGTCCGCGACGTGGTGCGGGCGGCGCCCGAGCTCGGCATCGATGTGCTGACGCTCTACGCGTTCTCCGCCGACAACTGGAAGCGTCCAGCCATGGAGGTGGGACGACTGTTCTGGCTCCTCCGGCGATATTGCGTGCGCGAGCGCGACGAACTGCTGGCCAACGGCGTTCGGGTCACCGCCGTGGGCCGCCGGGACCGGATACCCCTATCGGCCCTCAGCGCCCTGGAGCAGCTCGAGCGGGACAGCGCGGGCGGGACGAAACTCCATCTGCGCCTCGCCATCGACTACAGCGGACGCGCTGCCATCACGGAGGCAACCCGCGCCCTGGCCCGCCTCGTGGCCGACGGCCGGCTGGCCCCCGAGCAGATGACTGAGCAGTGCATCAACGAGGTCGTAACCCAGGGGATTGCCCTCCCCGATCTCCTCATTCGAACCGCCGGCGAGAAGCGTCTCTCCGACTTCCTGCTGTGGGAGGTCGCTTACACCGAGCTCTACTTCTCACCTACGGCGTGGCCGGCATTCCGGCGCGAGCACCTCGCCGAGGCCCTGGCGGATTTTCGCGGGCGGGAGCGGAGGTTCGGCGGGATCGTGCCCGAGGAAACCGAGCGCGCCGTGGCGGTGGGGTGACGCCACACGATACCCCGGGGAACCCCCTCACGCACCAGGTCGTTCGTCAGCTAGAGAGAGTAGCCCACATCGGCGACTGGACTCCCCGTCATCGGGCCCTCACCTTTCGGCTTGTTTCTCGGTCCCGAGAGCCTCGATGACGCACACCGATTTCAAGTCGCTGCTGGAGTCCATTCTGGAGCCGGGGTACCGGACGGCCTACCACCTCACCCGCAACGAGGCGGACGCCGAGGAGCTGGTGCAAGAGGCGGCGCTGCTTGCGTATAAAGGATTCGACCGGTTTGAACCGGGCACCAACTTCAAGGCCTGGTTCTTCACCATCATGCGGAACCGGTTCATATCCAGCTATCGCAAGAAGCAACGCGAGGTCAAGACTGTTGAGCTGGAAGACGCGCCCGAGCTGTACATGTACACCAAGAGTCTCGAGTCCGGTCTGGCAGCGCAGACCAGCGAGCCGGCAAAGTTCGTCGTCGAGCAGCTCGACTCCGAGCAGGTCGCGGCGGCATTGAGCGAATTACCGATGGAATTCCGAGAAGCCGCGACGCTCTATTTCACGCAAGACATGTCGTACAAGGACATCGCCGAGGTGCTGGACGTTCCGGTGGGAACCGTCCGGTCCCGCCTCCACCGCGGCCGGAGATTATTGCAGAAGAAGTTGTGGCACCTCGCCGAGGATTACGGGCTGGTGCCCCATCCCGAGCCGTCGCCGTGAAGAAGATCGACCGTTTGACCTGTGAGGAGACGTTCCGCCGACTAGACGACTACCTCGACCGCGAGTTGGACCAAGGCGAGATGGCGCTGGTGCGCAAGCACCTCAAGGCGTGTGAGGTCTGTGAGAATGAATACGTCTTCGAGGATGCGGTCTTCACGGCCGTTCGGGAGAAGCTCCAGCGCGTGCCCCTCCCCGACGGCCTCAAGGAACGCGTCTTCGATCGCCTCGAGGAGATGCGCCGCACGGACGCCTGACGCGCCACGCTAGTCCCACCCTTTCAGCCGATCGATATTCCGCCGCTCCTTCTTCGTCGGTCGTCCCTTGGTCGCCGGAGACGCTTTCGCCGCAACCCGGTGTTGCTCCACCAACCGCTCCCGGGCGAGTCGGCTTTCCTCGCTCTCCTCGTATAGCAACGCCGCATCCTTGGCGGATCCGCGGTGGCTACCCGGAACGAGCACGGTGACTTGATATTCGTACGGCCCCTTCCGGACCCGGATGCGGTCCGCGGCGTGGATCGGTTTGGCACGTTTGGCCCGGGCACCGTTCACCTGCACCTTGCCGCCGCCAATGGCTTCCACGGCAAGGGCCCGGGTCTTGTAGAACCGTGCGGCCCAGAGCCACTTGTCGAGCCGTACCCCCTCGGGCGGCGAGGTGCCCTCTGGCTGATTGTTGTCGGTGCGTTTCGTCATAGCAGGATGCCCGTCGGGGTCAGCCGTCGATCATGATCCGAACGTACTCTTCCCGAACCGCGTTTTCCATGGCAAGCTACCGTTGTTCCGGACCAAACGAGGACATCACATGCGCCGCCCATTCATTGGAATCTCCGTACTGACCGCTCTGATCTGCCTGGTCGCTCCGAGTGTGACAGCCCAGGGAGATCAGTCGTTCGACATCGTCCTCGTCGGAGGGCGCGTCATCGATCCGGAATCTGGGTTGGATGCGGTTCGCAACGTGGGGATTCTCGACGGGCGCATCGCCGCGATCTCCGCCCAGCCGCTGGCCGGTCGCACGACGGTGCGTGTGGCTGGTCTCGTCGTCGCCCCTGGGTTCATCGACCTTCACGCCCACGGACAGGACTCCGTCAGCAGCCGGTTCCAAGCGCACGACGGCGTCACGACGGCGCTCGAGCTCGAGGGCGGTGCCGGAAATGTTTCCCGCTTTTACGCGGTCCGCGAAGGGCGGGCGATCGTGAATTACGGCGCCACGGCGAGCCACGGCAGCGCCCGGTACCGCGTCCTCACCGAAACGACATCGGCAGGTCCCGCCGCCGTGTACAGCGCCGCCACGGATGACGAGATGCGTCAGATGGGCGAACTGATCCGACAGGGGCTCGACGAGGGAGGCTTGGGCATCGGCTTCGGCATTCAATACGTCCCGGGGGCGCGCCGCGAAGAGATCCTTACAATGTTCCGGATCGCCGCCGAGTACGACGTCACCAACTTCGTCCACAATCGCGGCTTCGGTCGAATCGAGCCGGGGGGAACGGTCGAAGCGGTGCAGGAACTCATCGCCGACGCCGCCATCACGGGCGCCTCGGTACACATGGTACACGTCGGGAGCAGCAGCCTCGGCGAGGTGCCCCTGGTCCTCAACATGATCGAGGGAGCGCAACAACGCGGTCTCGATATCTCCACCGAGGTGTACCCATACACCGCCGGATCCACCGACATCCGGGCCGCGCTCTTCGATCCCGGATGGCGGGAGCGGACGGGAGGAGACTACGGTGACATCGAATGGGTCGCTACCGGAGAGCGGCTGACCGAAGCAACGTTTCATCAGTTTCGCGAGGAGGGGGGGCCGATCATCGTGCACATCATTCCGCAAGACATGGTGGATTACGCGGTGGCCCATCCGATCGTGATGATCGCCAGCGACGGGGTGCCCTACATCGGGGGACGAGCACACCCGCGGGGAGCCGGCACCTACGCCCGGGTGTTGGGGCGCTACGTCCGCGAGCAAGGCACCATCCCGCTGATGGAAGCCCTCCGCAAGATGTCGCTGCTGCCCGCGCGCCGGTTGGAACGCGCCGTGCCCCAGATGCACAACAAGGGGCGCATCCGGGTGGGTGCTGACGCCGACCTCGCCGTGTTCGACCCCGATCGGGTGATCGACCGGGCCACGTACGCCGACCCCGCCCAGTATTCGGAGGGGATCGTGCACGTCCTGGTCAACGGCACGTTCGTCGTCCGGGACGAGCGACTCCTCGACGGTGTGTTTCCGGGGATCGGGATTCGTCGACCGGTGGCGCCGATACAGTAGACTACGACGACGAAGATGGGCCTGGTGGACATCCCTGAGGCCCACGCCTAAACTCCTCCCAAGCCAACAGCGCCATCTCTCATTCGCATCTTGGAGGAACCAACAATGAGGCGCAGTCTGCTCCCACTCATGGCTGCGGCGGCGATCGTGGCTCCCGTCACCACCGCGCAGGCCCAAACCTTCACCAACACTGACCCCGTATTGCAGAGAATCTGGGCCGAGGGCATGGACAACTCCCACGCCTACCGCCTCGCCCAAACACTCCTCGACTCCATCGGCCCGCGGCTCACCGGCTCTCCCGAGATGGCGGCCGGCAACGGGTGGCTGGTGAACATGTACCGGAGTTGGGGCGTGAGCGCCGAAAACGAGCAGTACGGCACGTGGGTGCGCTGGCGCCGGGGCCGGACGCACATCGATCTGGTAGAACCGCGGGTCCGCTCTCTGGAAGGCATGATGCTCGCCTGGAGCCCGGGAACCAACGGGCGGACGGTGCGTGGCGACCTGGTCGTGCTGCCCGAGGTAGACACCGAAGAGGCCTTCGCCTCCTGGCTCCCCAACGTTCGGGACAAGTTCGTCGCCATATCCTTTCCCCAACCCACCTGCCGACCCAACGACGACCTGGAGCAGTGGTCCACCGAGGCCTCACTCGAGCGTTTCATGGAAGAGCGGCAGGCCGCGACGGAGGTGTTCAACCAGCGCCTTGCCGCACTGGGTTTCCGCGGCCGGGGCGGAGCGGGCCAACTCGCCGGTCAGCTCGAAGCGGCCGGTGCAGCCGGCGTGGTAACCTCCACTTGGTCCAACGGTTGGGGGGTCCGGCGCGTGTTCAGTGCCAGCACCGAGGGGATTCCCACCGTGGATCTGGGTTGTGAGGACTATGGGCTCGTATACCGCCTCGCCGAGAACAGCCAGGGTCCCGTCCTGGAAGTCTTGGCCGACGCGGAGTTCCAGGGTGAACACCCGGCATACAACACGGTCGCCATGATTCGCGGGAGCGAGCTGCCCGACGAGTACGTGCTGCTCTCCGCTCACTTCGACTCGTGGGACGGGGGCTCCGGCGCGACGGACAACGGCACCGGGACGATCACGATGCTCGAGGCCATGCGGATCTTGAGCAACGTGTACCCCAACCCCAAGCGCACCATCGTCGTGGGACACTGGAACAGCGAGGAGCAGGGACTCAACGGCTCTCGCGCCTTCGCCGAAGACCATCCAGAGATCGTCGAGGGACTGCAGGCGGCCTTCAACCAGGACAACGGCACCGGCCGCGTGTCCCGCATCACCGCCCAGGGATTGACCGAAGCATCGGGGCACTTCGCCCGATGGCTCTCGATGATCCCCAGTGACATCACCAATCACATCAGATTCAGCTTCCCCGGCACGCCGTCGGGCGGCGGGAGCGACCAGGCGTCGTTCATCTGTTCGGGCGCACCGGCCTTCAGCCTGGGAGCCCTGAGCTGGAACTACGGCTCGTACACGTGGCACACGCAGCGCGACACGTTCGACAAGGTCTGGATGGACGACTTGAAGAACAACGCGACATTGACGGCGATGCTGGTGTACCTAGCGTCAGAGGACCCCGATCGGGTGCCCCGGACACGCCGAAGCGTCATGCCCACTCGCGGCACACAGCAGATGACGTGGCCGGAGTGCCGTGCGGCAACCCGGTCATGGGAGCAGTATCGCAATCGTTGATGTGACGTAGCGGTTGATAAACAAAACCCGCGGAGGGCTGGCTGCCTCCGCGGGTTTTCCGTCTCTGCGTTTTGCGACTAGCGGTAGTTGCCGAACGTCAGCTCGATCCCCCAATCCTCCTCTCGCAGGAATCCCATTACCTCCTGGAGCGAGTCCTTTGAGGGGCCCGACACCCTGAGCTGATCACCTTGGATGGCGACCTGTACCTTCTTCATCTTCCGCCCCTTCACGGCCTTGACCATCGCCCGGGCCGTCTCCGCGGGGATCGATTGGGTGAGGATGATCTCCTTGCGAACGCGGCCGCCGGCTGCCTCCTCGTTCTCCCCGATGGTGAGATTCTTCACCGGGACACGCCGCTTGATGAGCTTGCCCTGCAGGACGTCGAATAGAGATTTCATGCGGAAGTCGTCGTCCGCTTCCAACTTGAGCTGGGCGTGGGCGCGGTCGAACTCGATGGTGCACTTGGTTCCCTTGAAGTCGTACCGCTGGTGCACTTCCTTCATCGCCTGGTTGACCGCGTTGTCGATTTCCTGCAGATCGGCGCCGGTCGTGACGTCAAATGAGTAGCTGGCCATGCCAGGACATTACTCCACTATCTTCCAGAACGCGATCTAAATCGTGAAGAAGTCTTTAGTCTACGGGCACGAAACTTGAAAACCACGCGGTTGCGGCGGAGGTTGCCACACCAGTCTCCTGGGAAGAACTTCGGCTGAGACCACTAGTGATGACGGAGATCCAGATGCGACTCAGCGCGATGGCGGGATTGACCGTCCTGGCCGTGGCGACCGGCCTTTCCCCGGCCGGTGCCCAGCAGGCAACAGACATCTACGTGGGCAGTCTTTCGATGCAGGAAGGCCGGTTGGCGGTGACGGGACTGATCAACGCCACTGACCGGGACGGCTACGACAACCAGCCCTCCTTCGGTCCCGACGGCTCTTTCCTTTTGTATACCTCGGGCCGGGCCGACGGCCAGACAGACATCTTCCAATACGACTTCTCCTCGGGGCAGATCAGCAGGGTGACGGAGACACCGGAAAGTGAGTATTCACCCACCGTCGTGCCCAGCGGGGAGTCCTTTTCCGTCATCCGGGTCGAAGCGGATTCCACGCAGCGGCTGTGGAGCTTCGACATGAGCGGGGGGAACCCGTCGGTCGTGCTCGAGGACGTCATGCCGGTGGGCTATCACGCCTGGGGCAACGACCGCCTGCTGGCCCTCTTCGTCCTCGGGTCGCCGCCCACCCTCCAGCTCGCCGACGTCCGCACGGGCCGCGCCGATGTGATCGCAGAGGGCATCGGGCGCTCGATCCACCGCATTCCTGGGCAGCTCGCCATCAGCTTCGTCCAAAAGGTCAGCGACGACGAGTGGTGGATCAAACGCCTCGATCTCCGGACGCAGCAGATCACGCCCCTTGCCCAAACCCTCCCCGGAGCCGAGGACTATGCGTGGACGCCCCAGGGCATCGCGGTGGTGGGCCAGGGGTCCGTCCTGTTTCACTGGGACACCAGCACCGCAGCGTGGCGGGAGCTGGCCGACCTGTCCGATCAGGGAATCGTGGGGATCACGAGGATCGCCATCAGTCCGGCGGGGGATCGGATTGCGATCGTGGGGAATCGCAACTGAGCGCTACTGGCCGCGCCGGGCCTCGGCGGAGACCGGCTTCCCCGCTAACACCTCCGGCTCGTCCACCACGTACACGTTGTAGTCCCCCCGCTCGTACACGCTGAACGCGATCTTGTCCACGTCCTTCGCCGCCGACAGCGCCGGGCTCAGCGCCGTGATGCCGCTGATACCGGTGAAGAGGTTGGTGATCTGGTAGATCTGATTCGTGGTCGTGTCGAGGCGGTACGCGTTGGTGATGCCCTGAGGATTCCCCAGGAAGTACAGACTTTCCCCGTCCGCCGACCACTGGGGATTTGTGTTCTTGCCTTCCGGGAAGCTCATCATCGGCTCGATGCGGCCCGTCGCCGGATCCAGCACGGCAAGTCGATAGTTGCCATACGCCAGGCGCGACAGATTGGTGGAGAAACGATCGGTGGAGAAGGCAATGCTCCGTCCGTCCGGGGACCACGCCGGGTGCAGGTCGGTGTACGGGTCTTCGGTCATGCGCTGGAGCACGTCGCCCGCGAGATCATAGATGTAGAAGTCGGAAAACCCCCCCACCACGGCGGAGAAAGCCACGAAATCACCCGAGGGAGACCACGTCGGATTGAAGATCTCCCCCAGGTCGGGAAAGACTTTCTCCTGAACAGTCGCGCCGGTTGCCGCATCGACGATGGTGAGCACGGGGTCCGATCCCGTCACGGCGCCGAACACGAACCGGTCGCCGCCCGGATTCCACGCCCCGGCCGAGCGAATGAACTGGATGCTCTCGAAGTGGGGATCCGAGGCGCTCTCGATGAGTTTGTTCAGCACCTCACCGGTTTCCGCGTCGGCGCGGAACATGTCCAGCGAGAACACGTCCCTAATCGAGAGGAAAACCAGCTCCGTCCCATCGGGACTCAACGTGGGGCCGAGGTTGATACCGCTGCCCGCTTCCTTGTCCAGGATGACCGTGCCGTAGGTCTCCGGCTTCTCGGTGGCTTCCAGCACGTCCCGATAGGCCAGTCTTACTTCGTCTTGCCACTCGGCGTTGACCGAGTCCACCGGAATTCCGAGCACCTGGCGCAGGGCCTGCTCGGCGCCACCCAAACGGGCCGCCGCGTTCAGGATGCGCCCCACCACGTCGTCCCCCCACCGACCAGCCACGTACGCCCAAAATGCCTGGCCGAACCGATACGGAAAAAACCGGGGATCGTTGAGCTGGGCCATCGTGGGCAACCGGTCGGTCTCTGACGCGTCCCGGATCCACATCGCCGTGTGAGGATCGGCCGGCCCCACCGACAGGTACTCTGCCATGCCCTCGATGAACCACAGCGGCAATCCCAGCGCCCGGGGCAACACGGTGGGTCCGAATCCCTGATCCCGCGTCGTCATGTCGAACTGGAATGCGTGGACCAGCTCGTGACCCAGCACGTGGTCGGTCTCCGGGAGCGGACCCGCAAACGGCAGCACGATGCGACGCTTGAGCGCTTCTGTCGCACCGCCGGTTCCCTCTCCCACACCGCCGCCGAGTTGGGTGGTCTGCTTGAAGTGGGGGTGACTGGCGTAGTACATGACGGGCTGCCGATCCTGGAACTCGTGGTTCAACAGTCGCGACAACCGGGCATACCACCGCTCGGCCATGCGCCCCGCTTGCTGTGCGGCTTCTCGCTCTTCGTCGTAATAGTAGATGTCGAAGTGTTCCGTCTGCAGGATCTTGAAGTCGAAGCTGTCGTAACGGACGAGGTTTTGACCGAATCCCGTGTCCGGAACGCCGACACACCCCGTGAGCAGGATGAGCCCGATCGTGGCTGCCAGCACTTTTGCGTTTCCCTTTTTCGATATCATCATGCTTCCTTCGCTGCTTCAGTTCCCTGCAGGCGGTCGAGGGTGGAACCACTGCCCACCCAGGAGCCGTTGCCTATAACGAAACCCCCGAAGGGGATCGCGGTTCCCCGTGACCGCGCTCACTATCATCTAGAACAGTGGCTGGTATTATAGAGTATGCGATCGCTCCTCGTCCTGGTACTCAGTTTGGGTCTCGCCGGCGCGGCCCGAGGCCAGGAGTTGGCCATGGCGGCGGACGTCCGCTGGGAGCCCGGGCAACTCCAACAGGGCACGCTCATCTACCTCATCGTCAATCCGAACCTCACAGACGACGGTATCACGATCACCGGCCAGATGGCCGGCCAGGAGCTCCACTTCGAGCGGGACCCGTCGGGCGAGTTCCGCGCCGTGGCGCCCATTCCGGTCAACGCCATGGAGACCATACCGTTTACATTCGCCGTGGTTCAACGCGCCGACACCTCGCACCGAATGGTTCGCGTGCCGGTGCAGCCGCGGGAGTTTCGCTCCTCGAGACTGTCCGTCGACCCCCGCTTCTCTGACCAACCGGACTCCGCCCTCCGGGAGCGCATCCGGCGGGAGTCTGGCCAGTCGGTGGCGGTATCGCTGCGCTCGCACGATACCCCGCGGATGTGGGACGGAGAGTGGATTCCGCCGCGGCAGGATCGGATCACGAGCGAGTTCGGCGTTCGTCGGGTCTTCAACGGCGAGCTGCGTAGCCGGCACTACGGTGTGGATTTCGACGGCGAGCCCGGCGACCCCATCGTGGCGTCCAACCGGGGCGTCGTCGCCCTGGTAGGCGATTTCTACTACTCCGGGAACGTCGTGTATCTCGACCACGGCAAGGGACTCATCACCATCTACATGCACATGAGCGAGGTCGATGTCACCGAAGGTCAGATCGTGGAGCGCGGCCAGCAGCTCGGGAGGGTGGGCGCCACCGGCCGGGTGACGGGTCCCCATGTGCATTGGATCGCCCGGTACAGCCGCATTTCGGTGGACGGGCTGAGTCTCTTCGACCTACCGATTCCCGATGGGGACGCCGTCGTCGACGAAGGCACCTGATCGAAGGGCCGCCGCGTGCGATTGGCCACCGCATGCACCGAGATGAATCGATCGACCCCTGCCAGGATGAGACCGGTGACGGACCCGATCCGGTTCGCCGGGACGGTCCCGAGACTGAGCCCCGATCTCCACGTGGGCCCGAACGTCGGCTGGGAGTCCCGCACCATCGCCGCCAGCTGCCGCAGCTCCACCTCCACGCTGTAGATGTAGAGATACGGTGAGGGTTTCAGCAGGTTGAGCCGGGCGTGCAGCACGGGATTTCCAAGCGTGACCTTCCATTCTTCTTCCGTGAGCACCTTGATGCGGGCATCGGTCAGTTTCGCGACGATTAGCTGGTGCACGCTGTCGGGGTTGAACCCGTCGGCCAACGCCTCTGCCGTCACCCCACCCACTTCGATAAACACACCTGGAAGCCGGTGAAGGCTCATGGTGTCCATGGCCAGGGTTTGGGCGGAAATCGACGCTGCGAAAAGCCCGTGCAACACCGCGACACCGATCGTCACTCTTCGAATCTGTTTCATGACTCTGCGAACCGCGTGAGGGAAAGGAAGGGATCTACGTCCGCTTCGGCGACGACGCGCTGGGCAACGTACTCACCCACCACGGGACCGAGCTTGAAGCCGTGCCCCGAGCCGCCACCAACCAGCCACACGTCCTTCCCTTCAGGGTGCCGGTCGATGACGAAGTGGCCGTCCGGCGTGTTGGCGTACTGACAGACCCGCGCCTCCAGCATCGGCGCGCCGGCGAGCGCCGGGAAACGGCGCTCGATATACTGTTGCGCTCGCCGCAGCCCCTCGGGGGTCGGCGACCGGTCGGCGGTGGTGGGGTCGAGTTTCGCCCCTCGTGTATCATCCCCGATCTTGAACCCGCGCGAGGACGTCGCCGGGAAGCCGTAGTACATCGGCTCGTCGAAATCGATCCACACGGGAAGACGACCCTCATCGAAGCGGGCGTCGCCGGCGGGCGTGCCCATGTAATAAACTTCTTGGCGCGTCGAGACGATTACGTCTCCCATCACGTCGGGAAAGAGATCCGCGAGCCACGGCCCACAGGCGAACACAACGCGGTCGGCGTCGAGCGACGTTCCGTCGGCCAACGTGACGCCTGCCGACGCGCACTGCTGCGCGACGTCAGCGTCGACCCGAACCGTCTGTTGCAGGTACGTTCCGCCCTCCGCAACGAAGCGGTCCCGCACCATCCCGCACGCCGTTGCGGCGTACAAGAACCCCGCTTCGTGCTCGACCAGGGCCCACTCGACACCGTCGAAGTTGATTTGGGGAAATCGTGCGGCCGCCGCTGCCACATCCAGCTCGTCGAACGGCAGCCCGCACTCCGTGAGGTACGGGAGTGACGCGCGCACGTAGCGATCGTCGTCACCCACCATCCACAGCACGCCGGTTCGACGAAAGAGGGAGCTGCCCTCCTCTGCCTCGAACGCGCGCCACATCTGCAGGGCCCTCGCCGTCCACGCCACGTAGGCCCCATCACTTCCGTAGACACCACGCATCGCCCGGGTCACTCCGCCCGAGCTGGCACGGGCGTTCGCCGGTCCCCACGCGTCCACCAGAGTGACGTCCGCACCTGCCCGGAGCAGGTGGAGGGCGGTCCAGCCGCCGAAGGCGCCCGCCCCGACGACCACCACCCGCAGCGATCGGGCCGCGGCCGGGTCGATCGCAGCATCGTCGTCGAAGGAGACGTTCGTCGGTGGTTCGGTGGTGCGGCTGGCCCACTGCGTGCGGTCGCGCGTCAATCGGCCAACCGGTCCTCTCCCGCATACACATTGAATCCCTCGCCGCGGGAAAACCCGACCAACAGCATGTCCGTTTCCCGGGCCAACTCCACGGCGAGTGAGGACGGGGCGGACACTCCGACGAGTCCGCCGATGCCGGCCAGAGCCGCCTTCTGCACGACTTCGAAGCTCTGGCGTCCCGACACCGCGAGCAGGCACGGTGGCAACGGCCAGTGCAACTGAGTTGCAGCACCGATCGCCTTGTCCACGGCGTTGTGCCGACCGACGTCCTCGCGAACCGCGATCACTTCACCGTAGACGTCAAACAGACCAGCGGCGTGGAGCCCCCCCGTGACATCGAACGTCGGCTGATGGTCGCGCAACCGGTCGGTGAGGGACGCCGCTATGCTCTTCTCGATCGTCCACGACGCAACCGGTCGCCCAAAGAGGCGCACTTGCTCGATGGAGGCCTTGCCACACACCCCGCACGAACTCGAGGCAAACATGTTGCGCTGGAACTGTGTCGCGTCCACCTCGATCCCCTCGGCGAGCCGCACCGACAGGCGGGAGGCATCGAGGTGTTCGATGGCATGGATCTCGGTGGGGTCGAGGAGGATCCCCTCGGTGAGGCAGAAACCGCGGACGAGGTCTTCATCGTCGCCGGGCGTCCGCATCACCACGGCCAGCACCACATCGCCGAGTCGGATCTCCAGCGGTTCCTCTACCGCCACCGTGTCGTCATCCGATCCGGCGGACGCGGCCGCATGGCGCACGATCTCCACGTGGCGACTGCGCACCGACTCTTCCGTCTGCTCGGATGACTTCATCGATGTAAAGTATCTCGTGGGGGTGCGTACCGCAGAGCCTACGTACCGGAGGTTTCCGCCATATCCGGGGATCGTCGCCGATCCTCTCCGGTCCACTCCTCCCGGGATTGCACGGCGCTCACGAGGAGCGCGCCTCCGGACGCGATGGCACCCCCCGCCACCAAGGTCGGGACGTACAGCACCGCCATTGGGAGCGGGAGGACGAGACCGAATAACCCGGCCAGCTGCCCCACCGGCCCCGCGGATCCCGTGAAGACCAGCAGGCCGACCCAGCCCGCCGTGGCCGCACCGGCCGTAACCCGTATGGGCTGATCCGATTTCCGCACGATAGCGGCCCAGACCGCTCCCACCACGAACACCACCCACCACCCGAAGGCGAGTGTGGCCATCGCAAACGCGACGGTGAGAACCAGGATGGCAATCGGCTGGCCTGGAGAGCGCAACGCTCGTCCTCCAGTGTTCGGGCGACGGAGTCAGTTCAAGCTGAATCCTGTTGCATGGAATGCTCCGGCGCAAGAGTCTCAAGACCCCCCTTCCCCCTTGCGCTGGAGGCCACATTGAGCTTATGTATGCATAATGCCTCTAGGCATTATTTGTACCTGAAAGGGCCTGTATTATGCCGCCGAAGCGAAAACCGGCGTCCATGCTTCCCCTCAAGCCGGAGGTGTTCCTCACCCTCGTGATCCTTTCCGAGGGAGAGGCCCACGGCTATCGCATGCGGAAAGAGGTGGAGCGCCGCTCCCGACAGGCCCTGCACCTCGACGCCGGCACCTTCTATCGGCTCCTCCGCCGCCTCATCGAGGACGGCCTCATCACCGAGTCCAGCCGCCGGGACCGGGAGGACGCCCGGCGGCGGTACTACCGCCTGTCGGCCCTGGGCAAGCGCGTGGTCACCGACGAGGCCACCCGCATGGCCACCCTCGTGGCCGATGTCGGCTCCACACCCATCGGCCCGTCGACGGCGGCGGCCGCCCAACCACTCGTATCCGACGAGCAACCCACTGGCGAGCTCATGGATTCGCTTCCCGACCTCGTGTGGCAGATGGACCCCACGGGGAGGTGGACATATCTCAACGCCGCTTGCGAGAACGTGTACGGTGTGGTGGCGGCAGCCCTCGTCGGCAAGAGCTTCCTGGACCACGTGCCCCTCGACCGAAAGCCAGCAGACCAGGCGGCCTTCGACTCGGTGTTGGACGGACACGAGCTTGTGGACTACGAGACGGTCCACCTGGACCGCCACGGCTCACCCAGGGACCTGAGCTTCTCCGCTCTTCCGATCCGCGACGCCAACGGAGTCATCGTCGGTGCCCGCGGCACCGCCCGGATGGTTACCGACCGGATCCGGTCACGGGCGTCCCTGGAAGCCGAACGACGGGAAGCGGAACGTGCGTCCCAATCGAAGAGTGCTTTCCTGGCCAACATGAGCCATGAAATCCGCACGCCGATGAACGGCGTGCTGGGAATGGTCGAGCTCCTCCTCGACACCAAGTTGACCCCCGAGCAGCGCCGGTCGGCCGAGCTGGTGCGATCCTCTGCGGACTCTCTCTTGACCATCCTTAACGACATCCTCGACTTCTCGAAGATCGACGCCGGCCGCATGGAGATCGAAGACGTCCCCTTCGATCTCCATGAGCTCGCAACCAATACGGTGAGGATGTTTGCAGCGCGGACCGCGGACACCGGGGTCGAACTGGTGTGCGACGTTCCACCAGACGTGCCTCGAAAGGTCCGGGGTGACCCCGGGCGGCTTCGCCAGGTGCTGAACAACCTCGTGAGCAACGCCGTCAGATTCACCGAAAAGGGGGAGGTGACCGTCTCGGTGGACCTCAGGAGAAGGGGGCGCGCAGATGCTGCTCTCTCATTTGCCGTCCGCGACACCGGCGTGGGAATCCCCCATGATCGTCTGGACTCGATCTTCGAGGAGTTCACTCAGGCCGACGCCTCTGTGACCCGTACGCACGGGGGCACCGGCCTGGGACTGCCCATCTCGCGACGGTTGGTGCGGCTCATGGGTGGAGACCTGACCGTCACCAGCGAAGTCGGACAGGGCAGCGAGTTCCGCTTTCAGGTGAGCCTCCAAGTCGAAGCGGAGGGGGAGGCCGGCGATAGATACGGCAACTTGGAAGAAAAACGGATCCTCGTCGTGGATGACAACCCCACCAGCCGCCGCATCGTGTTCGGCGTGTTGGCCTCCGCGCGAGCCGACGTGCGGCAGTGCGACAACGCCGACTCGGCTCTCGCCGCCATGCTGAAGGCCGCTACCAGCGGTGCTCCCTACGACGTGGCGATCATCGACGGCTACATGCCGGGAACCGACGGGTTCGAGATGGCCGAACTCGTTCGGCGGGACCCCAACCTGGTGCGGACCCGATTGATGATGCTGACGTCCGCCGGTCAGCGGGGCGACGGCATCCGCGCCCGAGACGCCGGCATCTCAGCCTATCTCACGAAACCCGTTTCCGATGTCGAGTTGCTGGAGATGACGGCAGCGGTGCTCGCTCGGCCTGCCGGGAGTCCGGAAGACCAAGATCTCATCACGCGCCACTCCATCAAGGAGACCCGGGAAAGGCTCACGATCCTCCTCGCCGAGGACAACCCGGTCAACCAGCAGGTCGCCACCACGATGCTCACCACCCGGGGACACACGGTGGACATAGCCGAGAACGGCCGCCTGGCGGTGGAAGCGGTCAAGGCCAAACGGTACGATCTCGTGCTCATGGACGTACAGATGCCGGTGCTCGACGGCCTGGCCGCCACCGGCGAGATTCGCAACACGCTGGGCATGCGCGCTCTGCCCATCGTAGCCCTTACGGGCCGGGCGATGCCCTCCGAACGGGAGGAGTGCCTCCGCGCCGGGATGAACGCCGTCGTGACCAAGCCGATCAAGCCTCACGAGCTGTTCGCGGCGGTCGAAGGCTGGGCGGCCCCTTCATCCGCAGAGGCGGCGCCGGGCCCCGTCGAAACCGAGACGGTGTCGCCGTCGGTAGCGCTGGACGAGTTCTTCCAAATGATGAAGGAGGCGGGCGTCGAGGCCATGGCAGCCAATACGCTGGCGGTCTATCTCCGGGACACGCCCACCAGGATGGTGCTCCTCGAGGAGGCCACGCGCGACGCCGACCAGATACAGATCGAGGCCATCTCCCATTCCTTGAAATCGGCCTCCGGATCGATCCGGGCTGTCCCGTTGGCGGATCTGTTGGGGCAAATGGAGGCGGCGGGCAAATCGGGAGACATCGAACGCAGCCGGGAGCTCTTGAAGGACATTCAAAAGGAGTACGCGGCCGTACAGGCGGCGTTGAAGGCTGTCGTCGAGGGATAGCTCACCGCGCTCACGTTCCCCCATGGGCCACCGGAGCTTATATTTGCTGCCAGATGGCCATTCGCTTTCACACCGACGGGCAGCGCCGCCGATGAGCGAGTGTAGCAGCTGCGGCTCCAGCGTGCCCACCGACGCGCAGTTCTGCACCCAGTGCGGAACGGCGGTTTCTGGTGATCCCACTAACGCAGCCACTCAGCACTCCTCCAGCCGGAGTACCAAGTCCCAAGACCAGCTCCTCGAGGCGCTGCGCGAGGCAACGCTCGGCGAATACGAGGTCCTGACGGAGCTGGGTCGCGGCGGGATGGCCGTCGTCTACCTGGCGGAAGACCTGGCGCTCGGTCGCAAGGTGGCCATCAAGGTCATGTCGCCGGAGCTGCGACTCATGGGTGAGCAGGTCGTGGAGCGGTTCAACCGGGAAGCCAAGACGGCCGCCAAGCTCTCTCACCCCCACATCATTCCCATCTACGCGGTCCAGGAACGCAACGACCTGACCTTCTTCGTCATGAAGTTCATTCAGGGACGGTCCCTCGAGCACGTGATGCGGGAGGAGGACCGGCTCCCGGCGGCCGTGGTCCAGACCATCCTGTCCCAGGTCGGGAGCGCCCTCGACTACGCCGACCGGAACGGTGTCATTCACCGCGACGTGAAGCCGGGCAACATCATGCTGGACGAAGAGGGATGGGCGGTGGTGACCGACTTCGGCATCGCCAAGGCGGTGGAGGCGGACGGTCTCACCATGACTGGTGCAGCCCTCGGCACCCCGTCGTACATGAGCCCGGAACAGTGTGCAGGGTTGGGCATCACGGGCGCGGCGGACCAGTACTCCCTCGGGGTGCTGGCCTTCGAGATGCTGAGCGGTGAGCTCCCCTTCGAAGGCGAATCGGCGATGACGGTCATGTATCGCCACACTCATGAACCACCACCGCCCATCACCGACGTCTGGCCGGACTGCCCACCCGACCTCGCTGAGGCCGTGATGCGCATGCTGGCCAAAAAGCCGGAAGACCGCTGGCCGTCGGTAGCGGAAGCCATCGGCGCAATCGCCGCGGTCCAGCCGGTGAACGACAGCGCAGTCCGCACGCAGATGGTGACGATGGTGAAGCGGGCCAGCAACCAGAGCCTGTTGGCCCAGTTCCACACACCCCGGACACCCATCACCGCGGGCATGGGACGGTCCCGGGCCCGTGCCATTGGATCCGCTTCGGGGCAAGTCACGCCGGACACTGCCGCGGTGGCCGTGGCGCCTCCTCCGGCGGAGGGCGGAAAGCGCCGCAGCCTTGCCTGGCTCGTGGCGGTGCCCCTCGTCGGCGTGGCAGCGGCTGCGGGCTGGTTCCTGCGGCCGACGGCCACGACCATCGAACCAACCCCGGCAGCACCCCAAGTCGCCGAACCCCCACCGGCGAGCGCGACCCCTGCGTCGATGGTTACCTCACTGGCGGTCGAGCCCGGCACCGCCGCGCTGACCGTGGGGCAGGCACAATCCCTCACCGCCATACCGCGGGATTCGTTCGGTGCCGCGCTCGCAACCGCCGCCGTGGAGTGGACCTCCAGCAACACCGGCGTCGCCAGCGTGTCGCCGGAGGGGATCGTTACCGCCAGGGCCGCGGGGTTCGCCCAGCTGACGGCGCGGGTCTCCGGCCATTCCGCCACCGTGGGCATCACCGTCAACGCGCCGCCGCGCACCCAACCGGCGGCTCCCGCCGCAGTCGCATCGGTCGGTGTGTCACCTTCTTCACCGACGCTTTCGGTTGGACAGGACGTGCGACTGCAAGCGACACCGTTGGACGCCGCGGGGACTGCGTTGGCCAATCGGGCGGCAACATGGAGCACGAGCGACGAGAGTGTTGCAGCGGTTTCCGCTGCGGGACTCGTGACGGGAGGCCGGGCGGGCAGCGCGGAGATCACCGTGACCATCGGCGGTCGGTCCGCCACAGCGGCGGTGCGCGTCACGGCGATTCCAGTGGCTTCGGTGCGGATTACGCCCAGCAGTCGCAGCATTCAGTCCGGTGAGACGCTCCGCTTGACCGCCGTGACTCTCTCTGCCGACGGAGCCGAGCTCCCGGGACGAGCGATCTCCTGGAGTACGTCGAGCGACATCTTCCTGGTGTCGTCGGCGGGCGTCGTCACGGGAGTCGCCGCCGGAACGGCCACGGTGACCGCCACCAGCGAATCGCGCACGGCGACTGCGACGATCACGGTGACCGCACCGCCCACGCCCGAAACGCCGGCACCCGACCCCGCCCGCGATCGCCAACAGATCGAGGCCGCATTGCAGGCATACGCCCGCGCCGTGGAATCGCGCGACCTCGACGAGTTGCGGCGAGTCTACCCCGGTCTGACCCGACAGCAGGCAGACGCGTGGCGCGGTTTCTTCGACAGCGTCAACGATCTCAGCTTCACGCTCACCACTACCTCGGTCGAAACCGACGGCGACACGGCTACTACTGCCGTGGACGCGCTCCAGGAGTTTCGCACCAACCGGCAGGAGCGCCGAAGCTTCACATTCCGCGCCACCCTCGAGCGGACCGCGAACGGGTGGCGCATCACACGAATCCAATAAGCTCCGGCTCCGGAGGAGGTTCGATGACCCGCAGCGCATTGCTCCTTTTCTTGTTCCTCGTGGCACCTGGCAGCGTGGCAGCGCAGGGTCTCCGGGACATGATCAGCGATTTGTTCATCTTCGGGACGGGTGAGGAGGCATTGTTCCTCGCCGGCACTGCCGATCCCGATAACCCGGCGTCGGTTCAGGCCCATAGCAGTCACTTCGTACCGTCGGCCGTTGGGAGCAACGCTACCCTCATCTCGTTCCTCACGAATGCCATCGGCACGAGCATCGCCGCCATTCCCATCAGCGCCACGAGCTCCGGTACCACGTTCCGGTTCGAAGGGGGCGTGCCGGTGCAAACCTCCACTTCCCCCGGACCCATCATCGCCGAGCGAGGCCAGACTTTGGGAAAGGGACGCGTCTTCGTGAGCGCCAGCGTGTCGCAATTGAACTTCAAAACGCTCCGCGGCGTGGATCTGGGCAACCTGGGGCTCAACTTCACCCACGCCAACGCCGACTTCCCAGGATGTGACACGATCTTCGGGGGCGACTGCACGCAGCAGGGCATTCCCGGCCTCGAGAACGATTTCATCCAACTGAACCTCGACCTGGAGCTCGACGTTCGCGCCACCACCTTCCAGATCACATACGGGCTCCTCGACCGGGTGGACATCGGAGTCGCCGTGCCCATCATCTCCACCTCGTTGCGGGGTCAGAGCAATGCCCAGGTCGTGCCGTTCGGCGGGCCGACGGCGGCTCACTTTTTCGACGGGACACCGGCCGATCCCAATCTCTTTGCGACACGGTTCGTGGACGGCTCGGCGTCGGGACTCGGTGACATTGCCGCACGGGTCAAGATCGGCGTGGGAGAATCTCAGACCACGCGTTTTTCGATCCTCGGTGACGCACGGTTCGCCACCGGCGCCGAAGAGGACCTACTTGGCTCCGGCCACTTCGCGATTCGGGGACTCGGCGTAGTCTCGGCGGAGTTCGGAACCTTCGCGACCCACGCCAACGTGGGCTACTTGTATCGCGACGGGGACGAGCAGAATGATGCCGTGCTCGCAACGGTCGGATTCGACCAGGTGCTCGCCCCGTGGGCCACCCTCGCCGCCGACCTGGTGTCCGAGCTCCAGGTCGGCGACAGCAAACTCGTCATCCCCGAGCCCCTCACCGTCGATCAGCCGTTTCGCCGCGTCATCGAGCCCACGTCGGTCCCGGACATCCGAGACGACATCGTCAATGCGTCGGTGGGCTTCAAGTTCGTCACGTCGGCCGGCCTCACGATCGTGACCAACTCGATCTGGCCGCTGAACGACGGAGGCCTCCGGCCCAACGTGATGTGGACCGCGGGATTGGAATACAGTTTCTAGTGAGCGGTACCTGCTGAGGATTCGCCCTTGTCGTATCGGGATTGCATGTAAGCGATGCCCGGGGCGACGGCGTTGCGCCACGCCTCCTCGGTTTCCGCCGTGTACGCGGGGTCGTGTCCCTCGACGGCTTCGATGAGACTGTCGACGAAGCACGGATAGAGACCGGGATCGATGTCGAGGTCGTGAGCGGCGTGCCGGTCGGCGACCCGCTTCAGGACCCACGGTTCGGTCTCCATCCGCGACGGGAATAACAGCAGCATGCCGAGGGCGTGCTGCAACAACTTGTGCTGTCGCTCGAAATCCGTGTTGTCGAACTTTGGCCGGACTTCCGGGCACTTGGCGAAGAAGATCCGATAGAACGAGGGAAGAAAGTCCTCCGACGCACAACAGCGATCGAAACTCGCGCGGGCGGCGGCGGTGTGATCTGGATGAGGTGTTTCGCTCATACGCGTCGGATGCCAATCGTCGTTTCGGGTCGCTCACACAATCGCGCCCACCCCCGGCCGCGTCAAGAACCGTGCACCTTTTACCTCGGAGTAGAACCCGTGGACCAAGACGTCATCGATCTATACGACCAGTTCACGCACAGTGACATGCCGCGTCGAGAGTTCCTGTCGAGACTCGCAAAGTTGGCGGGCGGTGCGGCTGCCGCCACCGCACTGCTGCCGCTGCTGGAGAACAACTACGCCCACGCCCGCGTCATCGGTGAAGACGATCGTCGCCTCCAAGAAGAGTACGTGGAGTTTCCCGGACCTCAGGGAGCCGTGCGTGCCTACTTGGCAACGCCCACAGGCAGCGGGCGGTCCCCAGCCGTGGTCGTCATTCACGAGAACCGTGGACTCAATCCGCACATCGAGGACGTTGCCAGGCGCGCGGCGACCGCCGGCTTTCTCGCGGTGGCCCCGGACGCGCTGTCGCCTCTCGGCGGGACACCCGATGACAGCGACCGAGCGCGGACGATGATGGGACAGCTGGACGCCGGTGAAACCCGTGACAACTTCCTCGCCGCCGTGATGTACGCGAAGAACCATCCGCGGTCGACAGGCAAGGTGGGATGCGTGGGATTCTGTTGGGGCGGCGCCATGGCCAACCAGTTGGCCGTGCACTCCGGCGGCCTCGACGCCGCAGTAGCCTTCTATGGCAGGCAGCCCGCGGCGGAGGATGTCGCCAAGATCAGAGCGTCGCTGCTCCTCCATTACGCCGGTCTCGACCGGCGGATCAACGCAGGCATCGAGGCTTACGAGGCGGCGTTACGGGACGCGAGGGTCGACTACGAGTTACACATGTACGAGGGGGTCAATCACGCCTTCCACAACGACACGTCTCTCACCCGCTACGACGAGGCGGCGGCCACACTGGCGTGGGAACGGACGATCGCTTTCTTCGACGACAAGCTGCGGTAACGAACCGGCGACGCCCCACGCGCTCCGCAGCTCCTCCATGGGAATCACCCGGTTCGCCCGGCGAGGATGGCTAGCACGCGGCCCCAATCGGAAAAGTGTTCGTGACCGTTCGAAACCGTTGGGACACTCCCCGCGTACGGCCCGAACGAGGCCCTAACGGAGGAATGACGATGCAGCGCGCGTCGACACCATCGCTGCCGCACACGGTGGCAGCTCTCGCCGGATTCTTGGCAGTCCTGCCGGCGGTTCACTACGGCGAGCTCGCCGGACAGCAAGCGCCCCCACGGCACCAGCTCGAGGAACCGGACGCCACATTCCCGGAGCCCTTCAGCCTCATCCGGGGCCTGAGGGAGCTGAGCGACGGGCGGGTTCTGGTCACCGACTGGATCGAAGAACGCTTGGTGGCGCTCGACTTCCGCAGCGGCGAGGCCCGGGACATCGGGCGGGTGGGCGGCGGTCCGAGAGAGTTCCGCCTCCCCGCCAGTCTCGTGGCGCTCCCCGGCGACTCCACGCTGCTGGTGGACGTGGGCAACGGACGGTTCGCCATCGTCGGACCAGATCTGGCCATTCACCGCACCATGTCCGCCCGTCCCACCGAGGTCCGCTTCGGCCCCACACCCCGGTCCGCGGATGCGGACGGCTTGCTCTATTTCACCACGTCGCCGTTCGCGAGAGGACCCGCCGCGGGACCCAGCGACTCGGTGGATATCGCCCGCTGGGATCCGGAGCAGCACACCGTCGAGTCCGTCGCCACCGTCAACGGCATCACCCGCCGCCGTGACCAGAGCCCGAGCATGACGCCGCGATTCCCCAACGTCCCGTTCGCCCCTCAGGACGCGTGGGCCGTGACGCAGGCGGGCGAGGTGTTCGTCGTTCGCTCGGGGGACTACCACATCGAGCGGGTAACCCGTGACGGGAACCTGGTGGTGGGACCGCCCATCGAGTACCCGGTGCTTCCGGTTACGCATGACGACAAGTACGCCTATGTCCTGTGGAACACGCTGAGCAGTCCCATCGGCGGCAGGGGCGAGGGGATGATGCACCAGCCGGCGGAATGGTCCGAGCCCGCGTACATCGAAGAGATGATCGCCAACAACGAGTTCGCCGAGGTGAAGCCGCCGTTCGTGCCAGGCAGCGCGTGGACCACGCTGGAAGGCGAATTGTGGGTGCAGCGGTCCATGCCGTTCGGCAAGCCCATAACGTATGACGTGTTCGACGATCAGGCGACGCGCGTCAAACAGGTGGCGCTGCCGGAGGGGCGGCGGTTACTCGGATTCGGAACGGGCGTGCTGTACGCGGTTGTCGAGGATGCGGATGGGCTGCAGACGATCGAGCGGTATCGGCGACCTTCCCTCTGAAGCCCAACCCAAGGTTTCGACAATCCGTACCGTTCATTCGGGCCACAGTCGGCGAGCCCGATCTCTCGGTCGGCCTCGTCGCATCGATCCGGACCCACGGCTCGCTGGCCAACTGGCACCCGCACCTCCATCTGCTGGTGACCGATGGCGGGTTCTGGGCGGACGGCACCTTCGTGCCGTTGCCGCTGCACGATATCACGACACTCACCGAGGCGTTCCGACGGGCGGTGCTGCGGCTGTTCGTGCGCCGGGAACTCATGGATGGCGAGACGGCGCAGGGCATGCTCGCCTGGCCCCACTCAGGGTTTCACCTGCATGACGGGGTGTGGTTGCCGCCGACGATCGCGCCTTCGCCCTACGGCTGGCCCGGTACTGCGCCCGTAATCCCGTCGCGCTCGAGCGCCTGGACTATCAGTCGGGCGGCGCCACGCTCACCTACCACTCTGACAAGGCCAGCGGCCCCACGGCGGGTAGCGAGACCGTGGATGCCCTGGAGTTCATGGCCCGCGTGGTGAGCCATATCCCCGACAAGGGGCAGGTGCTGCAGCGCTACTACGGCTGGTACGCCAACCGCACGCGCGGCGTACGGCGCCGAGTTCGCGGCGGCGAGGACCGGCCGGTGGTGTATGCCGAGCCGGTGGCGGTTCCGCTACGGGAGGCGCGCCGGCGTTGGGCCGAGCTGCTGCGGCGCATCTTCGAGATCGACCCGCTCGAGTGTCCCCGGTGCGGACACGAGATGCGCATCGTCGCATTCATTACCGAGCCCCATGTGATCGACCGCATCCTCAATCACCTGCGCCGCAGCGCGTGTGCAGACCGCCGTTCGCGTGCACCGCGGTATGCCCAATAGAACGTCATGGACTCAGGCGGTCGCCACGCGGTTGCGGCCGCTCTGCTTCGCTTCGTACAGGGCTTCGTCCGCCCTGGCCAGCACGTCGTCGATGGATTCATCCTCCGGGCGAACCGACGCCACCCCAATGCTTACGGTGAGAATCAGGTCGGTCCCTTCGTCCAACGTCGTGCGCAGCCGCTCCACCGTGCGACGAAGACGATCCGCCTGATCCTGGCCGTCGTCCGTTTCGGGGAGCAGGATGGCAAACTCATCGCCGCCAAGCCGGCCCAGCACATCCGTTTCCCGCAACGTCGTAATGCAGGATTGGACAACCGCCTTGAGGACCTTGTCACCCGCCGAATGGCCATGCTTGTCGTTTACAATCTTGAATCCGTCGATATCGATCATCAACGCCGTCAATGGCCGCTGATAGCGTTTGGCTCGTGACAGTTCGTCGGCCGCCAACGTGAAGAAGTTGCGTCGGTTGTTGATCCCGGTCAGGCTGTCCGTGGTCGCCAAAGCTTCCAAGTCCGAGTTCAGTGCGCGTAACTCCTCGTTCAAGTGCCGCTGCTCGATGAGGCGCAGATACTCGCGCCGCTTTGCCACATGGAGGCGGTGCGCGGTGATGGCGCCGAATACGTTGGCGATCGTCACCCCGCCTGCGAACGTGACCACCGGCGCTTCGAGGCCGAAGAACACCGCTACAGCAATCACGTATCCAAGACCTCCAAGGGCCCCGAGCCGCACCATGGTGACGAACCGGTTGGGAAAGACGAGATAAGACGCGAGCACGACAAAGAGAGCAACGAGCAGGTGCTCCGTGGACGCCAGGTACCCCAGTGCGACGAAATAATAGAGAACGAGAAAGAGGAACACCTGGAGTACTGTCACCGCACGGTTGATGCTCTCTATCCGCGTCATCCGGCGTAGCCGGGTGAACTCGAACACGCCGAGCGCGACGAACAGCAGCCGCATGGGGAAGGCCAGTAGCAGGGCACGCCGCAGTCCCATGCTCACGACGTCGGTGGACAACCCCGCCATGACGAGCACCGGCACGACGAGTATGGCGATCCTCGCTTGATCGCACGTTTCACGGAACGACCAGTCTCGGAATTCACGCTCGTCGGTGGCACGCCGAAACTCGGCTCGCACACCTGTCAATGCTGTTTTCATATGCGGATCACTGTCCGAAACCTAGTTTCCCCGGAAGAGGCGCACAATGCGGCTGCGTTGTCTCCGTGTTGAAAGCGCGCGGCCTTGGTGTAAATATTCACCTCCGACCTTGGATGGGAGCAGTCATGAAACCCCGTGCCCCGGGTTTCCTGGCCTGGCGTTCCTCATCATGGCATGCAGCACTTCCCAGGCGACAACCTTGCCGTCTCCTACTCCAACACGGGCGGACCGCCAAAGGTCCGATCAGCAAGAGGGCCCCAAGCGTGGCAGCGACACGCTCCCCATCTACCAGTCAGCGCAAATCAATAACTTTGCACTAATCATCGCCGCGTTCGACGTGGAGACCATCGGTCCGGACAGCAACACCGTCGTCATCGACGTGACGAGCCTGTTCGAGACCGACGTCCCGGCCATCAGCGGCTTGCGCCGCCAGCAGCGGACCAGCTTTGGAGTGCGGCGGCTCGATCCCAACCGCACATTTCTCGATCGCGCAAGCAGCTACCCGCTGAACGTCGATGTGCGACACAGCCTCACGTTCGAGGCCACGCAGCCACCCTCCGACGCCAATACGGGCGACTTCAGTCCCGAGGACGTGCGGTACTCTACGGTCCGTTACGTGGCCAACATGACCCGCAATGCCGTTGGGCCGAGCGTGTCGGATCCCCGCTCCGGATCGGCGCAGGCCCCATTGTGCGCTGCGGCACAGCACCGCCCCCGTCGACCTGCCAGGTTGTGCCCCAACAGGGCTCGGATGCATCTTAATGTGAGGTGAACGATCGTGAACACCAAACTCTTCTCGGTATTTGGGGCGTCTGTCGGCGGGACGATCGGCGGCCTGGCGGGGGTCCAAATCGGGTTGATGACCGGCTTTTTTTCATCCGTTTTCGGTATCGGACTCGGCCTCTACCTCACCCGCCGTTTCGTGCGCGCGTACTTGGAGTGACGGGAGACACGACCGTGAAGATCCTCATCGCCGAAGACGATCCGGTCTCCGCAACTCTGCTCAAGACGTTGCTGACCCAATGGACCTACGAAGTGGTCGTCACCGAAAACGGCGATGACGCCCTGGGCATCCTCACGACCGAGGACGGTCCTTCCCTAGCCATCCTGGACTGGATGATGCCGGGCTTGAACGGCGCTGAGGTCTGTCGAGCGGTGCGAGGCGCCTCGCTCTCTCGCCCGGTATATCTCATCCTGCTCACCCGGTTGGGGAAGCGGGAGAACATCGTGGAGGGGCTGGAGTCGGGCGCGGACGACTACCTGGCAAAACCCTTTGACGCCGCCGAGCTCCGGGCCCGCGTGCAGGCGGGTCTCAGAGTGGTCAAGCTGGAGAGAGAGCTGCATCATCGTGTTCGCGAGCTGGAGGAAGCCCTGTCTAACGTCAAGCAGCTCCAGGGTCTGCTGCCGATCTGCAGCTACTGCAAGAAGATTCGTGACGATCAAGATTATTGGCACCAAGTCGAAAGCTACGTGGGGCAGCACTCCCAAGTGGAATTCAGTCACAGCATATGCCCGTCGTGTTTCGATACGGTCATGAAGCCTCAGTTAGACGATCAGGCGGACAAGAAGTAGCCATGACGGAAACGAGCGACGAGAAGAGCGAACGCTCAGAAGAGAAGTCTAGTTTGGCGCTCGGATGGTACGACCCAGGCAACATCCTGCGGAGTATCGTACTTTCGTTGATGGACTCTGCGGATCACGTGGCCGAGTGGTTGTTGCCCAGGAAAGGAAACGAGGCGACACCTAAAAGAGATTGAGGTAGTACGACCACTTCATGGTCTCACGCGTCAATCGCCACTTGGTGAGCTGGGAATACTCCATCCGGAAGTAACGCACCTCGTTGCCGAAGGGGGGCGGACCCCCGTCCACCCTGATCCGCACGCGCACCACCATGTCGTCGGGTGTTCCCCGTCCATTGATCTCCACGAAGTCGATGTTATCCAGCGCCAGCGCTCGCTGGGCCGTATCTTCGGTGGGAGCAGGGTTCTCTGCCATGAGCCGGCTCGCATACTCGCCCTGTAGCCAGAACTTCAGTTCATCCGCCGCGTCCGTCTCGATTGTGGATATGGCGCTGATGAAGCGGAAGCCGACAAAGGCCACCACCACGATGATCGCGATGATGGCCTTGGCTCCTGTCAACTTGAACTCGATCTGACCCATGGCACTGCCCTTGGTGACGTCGTCTCCTACGACGACGTTCAACCCGTTGCCACAGCGGCACTACACCCAGTTGCGTGACCGGAAATTCCGCAGAGTTTCCGAGAACCGGGCCATGTCGTCCGGCATGGCCAACGAGACCCTGTTGTACGTCAGCATCGGGGGAAACGCGCGGCCCACGAGCCAGCCCTGTTCGCGCATCCGATCCCGATATGTCCTCAAGTCACCCGTGATGCGGTGCATGAGGAAGTTCGTGTGGGATGGGAGGTGCTCGATGCCGAGGTCGTCGAGCGTATCCTCCAGAATGCGTCTGGCGCGCGTGTTCGCATCGATGCTCCGCGGGATCATTTGCTCATCGTTGAGGCTCGCAAGCCCTGCTACCGACGCCAGATGGTTGGCGTTGTTGCTGGCCGCAATAGCACCGACACGCTGGACGGTATCTTCGTGGGCTACACCGTACCCCAAACGCATCCCCGCCATACCGTAAATCTTGGAGAACGTACGCACGACGATCACGTTCGGTTTGCTCTCCACCCACTTCAACGCCGACCAATACCCTTCCGCGCTTTCTGCAAACTCGTAATAGGCCTCGTCGACCAGGAAGTACACGTTGTCCGGCGCCGATCCGATCCACGAATCAATCTCCGCACAAGACGTGATCGTGCCCGTCGGATTGTTGGGGTTACAGAGGTAAACGATGGCCGGACCACCCGACGCCCTGACCACTTCTTGCATGCGGCCGATGTCGTGTGAATAGTCTGCCCGCAGCGGCACCATCTCGAGGGGGATCGAGAACGGTCTTGCGTAACGCGGGACGTCCTCAAACGTAGGGTCGGCTGCGACGATGGGCGCACCGCGACCGAAGAGTTGCACGAAGATTTGCAGGATCTCGGTCGACCCGGCCCCCAGCTGGATGTTGGCGGTCTTCACACCGTGTTTCTTCGCCAACGCCTCCATGACCGGCTCGCGCGACGCTCCCGGGTACCGGTTGCAGAGATCCAGCCCGTCGATGATGGCCTGGCGAGCCGCCGGTGAGATGCCGAGGGGATTCTCGTTGGAGTTGAGGCGCACCGATCCATCCGGGAGCCTCCGCGGTGTCGCACTCAGCAGTGAGGGGAAGGTGCCGGTCCCGCCAACACCAACCAACCCTGCTGCCAGGCCCGTCCGTAGAAAGGCGCGTCGTTCCATGGGAGCCTCCGAGTGGGGAAAGCGGTTGAGCAACAATACGGGTCGGAGGGGGATGTCGCCAGCTACCGGCGTCGCTCGAGAAATCCGACCAACTCCCTGGTGAACCGCCCGGGGTGCTCGAGGCGAACCGCATGGTCTCCGTTGGCCAGCGTCACCCACCGCCGGTCCGTCGTCCCCAGCCTGGTGAACGTCTTGGCCAGGGATTCCGTCGGCGCGAAGGGCTCTCCCCTTCCACCTGGAGATCGAAATCGGGGACACCGCTCCACGTGCGACCGTGGATCAGAACGATCGCCCCCACTGGAGCCGCGGGCCGCTTCTCCCACACAGCCACCGGATGCCCGTCCACCACGACAGTGTGGCGGGTCCCCTCCACCGGGCCCGTCCCCCCACACGCGGGGAGGGACAGCACGGCCGTCGCAATCCAAAGTGTTGGGAGACAACGCATTAGAGCCTCAAGGGTGGGGGAGCGAAATGCAGGAATACCATCGGACCAGAGCCGCCGGTAGGAGACCGGTGCGCCGGTGAAACTCCGGGCCGGGATTCCCGTACTTCTACATTGTAGATAACCGGAGATCCCCATGCCCAAAGGCGACTTCCTGGGAGCGTTCGAAGAAATCGTGCTGCTGGCGTTGGTCCACCTCGGCGAGGACGCCTACGGCATGACGATCCGTCGCGAGATCGAAGAACGCGCCGGACGAGCGGTTTCGATCGGAGCGGTCTACTCGACCCTCGACCGGCTCCAGGCGAAGGGTTTCGTCTCCTCCCAATACGCCAACGGCTCCGAGGCGAGACGGGGCCGGGCGAGGCGGTATTTCAAGCTCGAGCCCGAAGGGGCCAAGAGTCTCGAGCGTTCCAAAGAGATCCTCGCCAACATGCGCCGCGGCCTCGAGCCCGAGTCGGAGCTCACCAAGTCATGAGCCCGCGTACAGACCGGCACGCCGCGCCGCGGCTGCCCGAGTTGCTCCTCAACCTCTGCCTGGGTCCGGAGGAGCGGTTCGCCCTCACAGGCGACCTGAACGAGGAGTACGTGCTCTTCGTCCGTCCCAGCCGCGGGAAGCTCCGGGCGAACCTCTGGTACTGGAAGCAAACCCTCACTTCGCTGTGGCCCAGCCTCAGCAGACGGATGCGGCACCGGCCGTCGCGCCGTCCCAAACGCCCACGACGGATTGGAGAGGTGATGTTCCACGGAATGTGGCAGGACATTCGGTTTGCGGCGCGGTCACTGCGCAAGCGCTTGGGTTTCACGACGCTCGCTGTGGCCACCCTCGCCCTCGGCATCGGCACCAACATCGCGATCTTCAGCACGCTGAATCCGTTTCTGTTCCGGTCGTTGCCCTTCGAGTATCCCGATCGCCTGGTGCACCTCTTCGGCGTCATCGAGGACTGGGAGGGGTTCGGCGGCGACATGGCCCGCTTCGGGCACGCGGATTTTGCCGACATCCAGTCCGAGGCCACGTCGTACGAGGAGCTGGGAGCCTACGTCTACGGCATCACCAACCTGACGGGCGGCGACGAGCCGCAGCACGTGACCGCCGGTTACGTCACCGACAACATGTTCAACATCCTCGGCGTCCGGGCCGCGATCGGTCGGGGAATCGTGCCTGGGAATGCCAGGGAAGACAGTGAGCGTGTGGTGGTGTTGAGCGACGGACTGTGGAGGCGCAGCTTCGGCGCCGATCCCGACATCGTCGGAAAGGCCGTCTCGATCAACAAGAACATGTACACCGTCACCGGCGTGATGCCGGCCGGGTTCAACTTCCCGTACGGCGGCGTGCGGATGTGGATCCCCTACCGAATAGACCGAAATGCCGAGCGGGGGGAGGGCAACCTGCTCGGGGTGGGCCGCCTGAAGCCGGGTGTCTCCATCGAGACAGCCCACGCCGAAATCAGCACAATCGCCAACCGGCTCAAGTCCGCATATCCCGAGACACACGAGAACAAGGGGATGCGGGTCGTTGCGTTGCGTGAGGGTCTCATATTCCTCTTCGACCTAGTGCGCCTTGCGTTCCTGGCTCTTGGTGCGGCGGTGGGACTGGTGTTGTTGATCGGATGCGCCAACGTGGCCAACCTGGTACTCGCGTGGGGCACGGCCCGGGAGCGGGAGATCGCAGTGCGCACGGCCATGGGGGCCAGCCGGGCACGCATCGTACGCCAACTCCTCACCGAGAACACGCTGTTGGCCCTCATCGCCGGCGTGCTCGGCACCGCGATTGCGATTTTGGCCGTGCGGCCCATCGCCGCCGCCATGCCCGGCGATCTCTGGCGCGCGGGAGAGATCACCGTGGACGGGGCGGCGCTGGCGTTTGCTCTGATCGCTTCGGTGGGAACCGTCCTGATCTTCGGTCTCGTACCGGCGTTCCAGACCACGCGCACCAACATCACCAACGCCTTGAAGGAAGGCGGACGGTCGGGCAGCGAAAGCGCCCGGGGACGCCGTCTGAGCAACCTGCTGGTCGTCGGCGAGATGAGCATGGCCATGTTCCTGTTGATCGGTGCCGCGCTGCTCATCAAGAGCGTCGGCAACATGACCGACATGGACATAGGACTGGAGCCGGAGAACGTCTTGACCGCGGAGGTAACGCTGCCTCGGGCGGATTACCAAAATGATTCAGACGTCCTCACGTTCTTGACGAACACCCTCGAGCAGCTCTCTGCGACGTCCACCGTCTCGAGTGCTGCAGCGGTGTACCCGCTGCCCATGAACTTCGAGACCATGGGCATGGGCTTCACCATCGACGCCCTTGGCGAAGAGGCGGACGACGCCCGTCTCGCCAGCGGGCATTGGGCAACGCCGGATTACTTCCGGACCATGCGCATTCCCCTCCTGGCGGGCCGGGGCTTCACCACGCAAGACACGGAGGGCACGCCCACCGTCGTCGCCGTCAACAAAGCCCTGGCGGAGCGTTACTGGCCCGGCGAAGATCCCGTCAGCCGGCGGATCACCCTCCACGACCCGCCCGCCGAGCCCACACCTGCGACGGTGGTCGGCGTGGTCGGCGACGTGATTCAAGGTGGGCTGTACGATCAGGTAGGTCCCCAGATCTACTTGCCGCTGCTCCAAGATCCGTCTCGTGGCTTTTACCTCGCCCTGGCCACCGGGGCCGACCCGTTGGACGCCGTATCCACCTTGCGGGGCGTCGTGTGGGGGGCCGACCCGACCCTGCCGATCTCGGCAATCCGCTCGCTGCTCGCCGGCGGGGCGTTGATCCTCGCGGCCGGGGGCATCTACGGCGTGATCGCGTACTCTGTGAGCCGACGCATTCACGAGTTCGGCATCCGCACCGCGCTGGGCGCATCCGAGCACCACGTAATCCGCCAGGTCGTCGGTCAGGGAGCCCGGTTGACCCTGATTGGCGTGGGAATCGGCGTGGCGTTGGCGTTCGCCAGCACCCGGTTACTCAACAACTTGCTCTTCGGAATCGCCCCGGCCGACGTCGCGACGTTCATCGGAATTCCGCTGTCCCTCGCAGCCGTGGCCTTGCTGGCAAGCTACATTCCGGCGCGCCGGGCCACCCGGGTCGATCCCATGGAGGCATTGCGAATGGAGTGAAGTGCGATGAGCAGGGCGATAGCCCGATTGCCGATCCGGTTCACGTCACACCCCCACCGTTTCACTCCGCCGTTGGAGCAGCACCACATCCCGCCACGCACCCTTCATCGGTCCGTAACTCATCTTCCCGACTCGCGAACGCGTGCCCACCTGGCGAAACCCGACCCTCTCGTGCAACGCTATGCTCGCCGCGTTCTCGGGAAACGTCTGTGCCTCCAGCGACCACAAGCCCGCCTGCTCCGACTCTACGACGGCGGCTTGCAGCAGCCGCGTCCCGACCCCCAGTCCCCGCCCCGCCGAACCCACGTACACACTCGTCTCGGCGACGCCCCCGTAGACACAGCGGTCGGACACGGCGGTCAGCGCGGCCCACGCCACCACCTGACCGTCCACCTCGGCAACGAGGCGACACGATTTCATGTGGGAGCCATCCCAATCCTCCCACGGGGGCACTTCGGTTTCGAACGTGGCGTGGCCCGTATCGATCCCCTCGCGAAACACCCGGGCCACGGCCGGCCAGTCTGTCTCGGTCATCGGTCTGATCGTGATGTCCATGATGCGGAATAGTCTGACAGACCGGCTGCCCCAGGGCAATGGGTACCTCAACGCCTGAAACCAGCAGGGCATCTGTACCCATCGGGGAAGCGAACACGCTTGCCGGTGACATCTTGTTGGACAAGAAGGTGTTCGAGGTGTTCGGGCGACTGTTTCTCCTGTTCGGTGCCGCGGCGCTTTTCCTGGCATCAGTGGGATTGTACGGCGTCATGTCCTTTGGCGTGAGCCGACGGACGAAGGAGCTGGGCGTTCGTGTCGCGCTGGGCGCACAGGAAACCGATGTGCTCCGCCTCGTCATGCGGCAGGGCATGGTTCAGCTCGGTGTGGGCTTGACCCTTGGCCTCTCGCTCGCGGCCGCCCTGTCGCGAGCCATGTCGATGGCGTTCTTCCAAGTCGACCCGTGGGACAAGTCGATTTTCATCTTGATCGCGGTGTTGCTGTCGGGGACCGGCCTGCTCGCGACGATCATTCCGGCGCGACGCGCCACCCGCGTGGATCCCATGGTGGCGTTGCGATACGAGTAGGGACCGGTGGGCTCATGGCTCGCTGCTGGCCGCCCCGTACACTTTGTCCACATCCTCCAGCGCCGGCCACTCCATGATGCCCAGGGCATCCTGGACGTACTCCACACTCCGCATGCCGTTCAGCACGCACGTCACGCCCGGCGTGCTCGCCACCGTCCACAGTGCCTTCCGCGAAAAACTCTCACCACCACGTTCCACGGGTAGCGCCGGATCCACCCGTGCGGCAATGGCCTCGCTCTTTGCCCGCGCGTCCATCGCGGACGCTCCGCGCATGGCCCGCATCAACTTGTTCAGCTCGGGGAAATACCGCATGCGCCAAGAATCCCACTGCTCTGCCGCTTCACCACTGAGATGCTGGTCGAGCGACGCGGACAGGCGTGCGACGGTGTAGCTGACCTGTCCCTCCATCTGGGCCCACTCCTCGAGACCCGGCAGCTGTGTGCGAATTGCGCGCAGGCGGTCCGCCCAGCGAAAGAACTCGGTTGGCTGCAGCGCGTCAGGTGGTGCCGTTATAGAAGGCACAATGCGCTCTTGGAAGGATTCCTCCAGCGCGCCCACACGCTCGAGCTGGGTGTCCCAATCCACATCCTCCTCGATGGGAAGAACGTCCGTGAGACGCAACATGCCGCCGGCCGTGAAGGCATTGAGGGGTCGGTTCACCATGACGGCAAAGCCGGCCTCCCGTGCTCCCTCCAATGCCGACATGCTCCGGCCCGGACCCGTGTTCCGCTCGTGGACGGCTCCCACCTCAAAGAGGTTCAAGGGCAGCTGGACCACCTTACACAAGTGCTGTTCGCCGGCCACCGCGTCCGCCGCGGATGCCAATCGGCTCACGGACACCGAGGCGTTGGCCGTCGCGGGCGACACAATCGTGTTCGACGACACGCCGTACCAGCGCAACCTTCCGGCGGCAATCTGATCCTCGAAGAAGCGGAATGCCGCCTCGATGCGACGATAGAATTCATCGCGGGCGCGCACCAGCGGTACCCCCTCGGCGGCGGCGGCTACCAGAAAATATTCCGGGTTGTGCAGCAGACACACGTCCAGGGTCTCGAGCTCGAGGCGCTCGAGCGACCGTTGAAATTGATCGTTGAGGAACTCCGGGTGAATACAGTGCCACAATCCTTCCTGGATCTTGACCATGTCCGGATAGGGGTTGCCCTGCTCTTCGCGCTCCGCCGCGATGGCATGATTCTCCCCTTGTACATAGCCGATTTTGGAAACGACCACGAGCTCGTCCCGCAACAGCTCGCTTCCTTCGACCAGCTCGCGGATTACGCTCCCGATCAGCCGCTCGCTTCCGCCGTCCATGTAATTAGTCGACGTATCCACGACGTTCACACCCGAAAGCAACGCACGGATCAGCGATTCTCGGTGCTCCGGAATGCCGTCCGTCACGCGATAGCCCCCGAAGCCCACCGCGCTCGTCGTCAGGCCCGTGGTGCCGAATGACCGGTAGCCCCGCTCTCCGAACCGGGCCGCATATCGCTTGGTGCCGGCCCCGGTCGCACTGCCTGCGAGTGGAGCCGAGATGACTTGATCGGTGCGGGCGCCTTTCACCGACGACAGCGCTGACGCCGCCTCGGCGGGATCCACGATCGGGGCAAGACACGTGTAATCGCGACAGATGTACAATGCCGCCTTGCCGTCCACCAACGTCTTCCCTCTCTCCAGCGGCCGAGAATCGTCACCGGGGCGATCCGGGTCGACGACCGCCTCAATGCGGTTGGGCAGAAAGTGCTTTGCGACTTCAGCTCGCAGCGCCTCCAGATCGGTCGACCCCGGCTTCCCGACTACGGCCAACTCCACCGGTCCCTCGAGGAGGAGATCGACGACATGCAAGCTCTTCGCGAACACCCGCGGATGCCGGGCAATCATCCCCCCGTAGGCGCGGATGGCACGGACTGCAATCGTCTTGAGATCGTCCCGGTCCAGGTGATACGAGGCGCGCACGAGTGCCGCCGCCGCTACTGCGTTACTCGAGGGCGTCGCCCCGTCGGTTCCTTCGCGAAACCGCATCAGGAGCTCTTTGTGGTGGGTGGACGTGTTGAAGAATGACCCGCTCTCGGTGTCGAGGAAATCTGTCACGGTCCGATCGAGCAATCGCTCGGCTTCGCATAGGTATCGGACCTCCCCTCCCACCTCGTAGAGATCCACCAGCGCTTCCGACAAGAAGGCGTAATCTTCGAGGTAGGCGTGCAGGTGTGCCTTCCCGTTCCTATACGTTCGAAGCAGGGCGCCGTCGTGATCTACAAGCTCCTCCAACAGAAAGTCTGCCGCTCGCGTCGCCGCCTCGAGATACCGGTTGTCCCGCAACACCCTGCTGGCGTGGGCAAACGCGCTGACCATCATCCCGTTCCACGCCGTGAGCACCTTGTCGTCTAAGCCGGGGTGGACACGCTCGAGCCGGGCTTCGTACACCTTGGATCGAAGTTCATCCAACCGCCGCTGCAACACGTCGGGGTCCAACCGAAACTGCAGGGCGACATCTTCCACCGGACGCGGTGTATGTGGAATGCTCTTTCCCTCCCAGTTCCCCGTGTCGCTGATATCGTAGAACGCACTGAAGAGTCGCGCGTCGTCAGCTCCCAACACCGCTTCGATCTCCTCGGGTGCCCACACGAAGAATTTGCCCTCGACGCCTTCTGAATCCGCGTCCGTGGCCGAGTAGAAGCCACCTTCCGGCGCGGTCATCTCTCGGAGGACGTAGTCGAGCGTCTCGGTGACGATGCGTCGGTAGAAGGGTTCCTCGGTCACCTGGTACGCTTCGAGGTACGCCGTCGACAGCAGCGCGTTGTCGTACAGCATCTTCTCGAAGTGTGGCACCAGCCACTGCGCATCCGTCGAGTATCGCGAGAAACCGCCACCGACCTGGTCGTATATGCCGCCCCTGGCCATGGCGTCCAAGGTCTTTCGCACCATCTGCAGGGCTTGGGACGCATCGAAGCGACGATGGAGGCGAAGGAGCAGCGAGAGCCCGGTGGCAGCAGGGAACTTCGGCGCGGGGCCGAATCCGCCGAACGTCTCGTCGAACTCGGCTTCGTACTGGGACAACGCCAGCTTCAGCTCGGTTTCACCGACGGAAAGCGTACCTGTTGCTTGACGTTGCGCTTTGAGATGCCCGACCAACTTCGCAGCGCCATTCTGGAGGCTAGCTGGATCCTCCTGCCATGCGTGTGCGATCCGCTGCAGGAGTGACGGGAATCCGGGTTGGCCATGGCGATCGTCAGGCGGGAAGTAGGTGCCGGCAAACACCGGCGCAAGGTCGGGCGTGAGGAACACCGTCATCGGCCAGCCGCCGTGTCCTTGATTCATGGCCAGCGTAGCCGCCATGTAAATGTCATCGAGATCAGGACGCTCTTCGCGGTCAACCTTGATGTTGATGAAGTGCTCATTCATCAATTGCGCAATCGCCTCATCCTCGAACGATTCCCGTTCCATCACATGGCACCAATGGCATGACGAATACCCGATCGAGAGCATTATGAGTCGTCTCTCGTCTCTTGCTTTGGCGAGGGCCTCCTCTCCCCACGGATACCAGTCCACCGGGTTGTGCGCGTGCTGCAAGAGATACGGACTCGTCTCGTCGATGAGACGGTTGGTATGCTCTGGTGACGTAGTGCTGTCAGTCATCCCGCTCCCTTGCCTTGGCCCTACGGAAACGCGCGCACCTTGTGCGCGCCGGAGCTGAAAACGTAGAATGGGTTGCTTGTAGTATGACAGGTCCCCATCCAGGTGGGAAGCCGCGACGATCACCGTGTTGAGCCGCTCCACCGGGAAGGACACCGAAAGGTCGCAGTACTTCATCACCCACGTCATGTCCCCGCATCTCGACGGGCGGTATACGGCGTTCGGATGGGTGGTCGACGGGCTCGACGTGGTGGACCGGATCTATCAGGGTGATCGCGTGGTCCGGGCCCGGGTTGTGAGAGGCAGGGGGTAGCGGCCGCCTCCACCGAGCCCGGCATGGCGCGCGCCCGTTTGGTGAGTATGTTTGACGGTCCTGCGAAGACAACGGAACAGCCAGCATGAACGATCAGAAGGACCGATTCATCCCTCTCAGGGCCGACGCAGGCCCTCAGGACCTAGAGGATGCCCTCCGGCATCTCCACAAGGCCGTCGAGACCATGCAGCTCGGCGTGACGATTACCGATATCAACGGCAAGATCGTCTATTCGAACTCGGCCGATGCCAGGATGCACGGGTATACGGTCGAGGAGCTGATCGGCAAGGACGTCAGCGTGTTCTGTATGCCGGGCTACCGGCGGTCGCTGCACCCAGCCCAGCTTCGAAGCATGAAGAGTTGGCGCAGGGAAAGCATGAACGTGCGGAAGGACGGTACCCTCTTGCCCGTGTCGCTCATGTCGGACGTCGTGCTGGACGCCGAGGACAAACCGATCGGCGTGGTGACGACCTGTGAAGACCTCACCAACGTGAAGTTGGCCGAGGCCGAGCGGGAGCGTCTCCAGATTCAGGTGCAACAGTCCCGCAAGCTGGAAAGCCTCGCCGTGCTCGCCAGCGGCGTGGCCCACGACTTCAACAATCTCCTGTCGGTCATCTCGGCAAACGCGAGCCTCATCTTGAGCGAGCTTCCGGCGGAAGCGTCTCCCGTCCTCAATAAGGTCCTCGGGATGCAAAACGCCGCCCTTCGGATGTCAGAGCTGACCGGTCAGCTCCTGGCGTATTCCGGGCAGGGCCAGCGCAAGACGGTTACCGTCGATTTCAATGACGTCGTGAAGGAGCTGGTCCACTTCATCGAGGTGTCCAAGGCGAGTCACGTCACGCTGCGCTACGACTTGTCAGAGAACATCCCGACCGTGACGGCCGATCCCGTCCAACTCCAACAAGTCATTCGCCACCTCATCACCAACGCCTCCGAAGCCGTCGGTGACGAAGGTGGGGTCGTCACGATCCGCACCGGCTCGAAATGGCTGGACCGGGATTACCTCGCCACGACTTTTTTGGGAGACGACGCGCCTCAGGGGAACTACGTGTTTCTCGAGGTGGTGGACACCGGTGTGGGGATGGACCCCGAGACGAAGGCCAAGATCTTCGACCCCTTCTTCACCACGAAGTTCACCGGCCGCGGCCTGGGTTTGGCCGCCGTGATCGGGATCGTACGCAGCCACGGGGGAGTCATCCGCATCGATTCCGCCACGCACCAAGGCACCTGCATCACGACCTTCTTCCCAGAAGATCGGCCCGCACAAGACTGAGTCGCCGGTCTAGGCGGCGGTCTCCATCGCCTCGGAATAGGAGCCGCTCCGTGCCGCGCCGTTGCACTGCGCCCGGTGCTGAAACGCATGCTGGGCCGCTGCGAGATTGGCCGTGTCCCCACCCCAGGCCTTGAGGGCGTGCTCCTGCAGGGCCCTGCCGTACGAGAAGCTCAACTCCCAGGGTTGATCGCCGAGCGCGTTTATGGCGTTCAAGTGAGCGGTGGCTAGTTCGGAGCTCTGGCCCCCGGAGAGGAAGACGATCCCGGGTACCGCCGCCGGAACCGACTGCCGGAGGCACTCGACCGTTGCCTTGGCAACCTCTTCGACACTCGCCTGCGTTGGGCAGTCCTTCCCGGAGAGCACCATGTTGGGCTTGAGGAGCGTTCCCTCGAGCTCCACCCCCTGCCCGTAGAGCTGCCCGTACACTGCGCGCAGTGTGCCCCCAGTCACTTGACCACACCGCTCGATGGTGTGATCGCCGTCCATCAAGACCTCGGGCTCGACGATGGGAACCAATCCGGCCTCCTGGGACAGCGCCGCGTAGCGCGCCAGCGCGTGGGCATTGGCCCCGACGCAGGCGCGGCTGGGGATACCGTCCCCAATGGCGATCACGGCCCGCCACTTGGCGAAACGCGCACCCAGATCCCGATACTCTGCAAGGCGCTCCCGGAGTCCATCCAACCCTTCGGTGACCTTTTCGCCCGGGAATCCTGCCAGGGCCTTGGCGCCCCCGTCCACCTTGATCCCGGGAATGACACCCCGGTCCGTCAACACCTGGCCGAATGGGGTGCCGTTATCCGCACTCTGACGCAGCGTCTCATCGAACAGGATGACACCGCTGATGTGCTGCTCCATGCCCTCAGTGGTGAAGAGCAGCTGCCGATACGCTTGCCGGTTATCCTCGGTCGACGGCACGTTGATGGAGTCGAAGCGCTTCTTGATCGTGGCCGAGCTCTCGTCGGCGGCGAGGATGCCCTTTCCCTTGGCAACGAGGGCTTGGGCGGTCGATGCCAGATCTGCAATGTTCATGCGATCCAGTTCTCCTGAAGAACCCAGGGTGGCGAGACCGCCGGGTTGGTACCTGTGAATGCCGAAGTGGGGGCTGCGAGGAGGAACAATAACCAAGGGCTCCCGTCTTTGCACACCCACCACACCGGAGCCTTCCGACCCCCGTTTCCTCCGACTTTTCGGGCCTTAGGCCCTCCCCGAGGCCTGCCCCTGATCGATGCTACCGCCAGCCCGACTGGGCACCCGGGAACCCGTCGGAACCTATTGGGGTTGTTCGGATAAGAGGAACGTGCGTGCCTGGGCTCCAGGCAGGTGACAAGGAACCTTAAAAAAGCTCTGTCATTGGCCGTCACACCAACGTGGCAGGCGGGAAGGTAAGTGCCCATGACAACGATTGACGTCGGCGAACTCAGGACTCAGCTCAGGATCCCAGGCTCCCCTGGGACGGCAGCAGCCCCCTCAAACGACAGCGGCTCGCACGGGGAAGCTTCATCCAACGGGAACGGCAAGCCGGAAATGACCAACCGGCTCCGCGTGCTACGGGGAGATTACGCCTGGTCCCAGGCAGAGCTGGCTCGGCGCCTCGGGGTGTCCCGCCAGACGGTGAATGCGCTGGAGCGGGGCAAGTACCATCCCAGCCTCCCTCTCGCATTCAAGATCGGCCGGCTCTTCGAGCGACCGATCGAAGAGGTCTTCCATGCCAACTGGGAGCACGGTCAAAACCGCGAATGAGATGGGTGACGGGGGTTCTGCGGAGCCCCCGTCAGGTTCCCGCCACCACCGGGTTTGACAGGACTCCCACACCCGGAATCTCCACCTCCACAAAGTCTCCCGGCTCCAACGGCCCCACCCCGGAAGGGGTTCCCGTCGCGACGAGGTCTCCCGGCTCCAGCGTCATGATCCCGGATATGTAGCTGAGGATGGTCGGGATATCGAAGGCCATGTGCCTCGCGTGCCCGTGCTGCCGTTCGTCGCCGTTCACCCGGCAGACGACCTCTAGCTCCTCCAGGGGCGGGAGTTGGTCCAGCGGCACGACGCGGGGGCCGACCGGGCAGAACGTATCAAACCCCTTGGCGCGCGTCCACTGACCGTCGGTCCGTTGGAGATCCCGGGCGGTCACGTCGTTGACGCAGGTAACCCCTGCGATGGATGCCAGGGCTTCCCGCCGATCGCCACCACGCAGTTTGCTGCCCAGCACCACCCCGATCTCCCCCTCGTGCTCAACTTGCTGCGACACGTTCGGGAGCCGGATCGGATCGCCGCCGGCAATCATGGCCGACGGCGGCTTGAAGAACAGCAGCGGTCGCTCGGGGATCTTGTTGCCGAGCTCCTCCGCGTGCTCGGCGTAGTTCCGGCCGACACATACGATCTTCGAAGGCCGTGGGATCACTGGATCACCGCCAACAGCCCCCGTGCACTCAGCGGCATCGGTCCTGATTAGCCCTATCCGAGTCCATGGGCTGTATGATCAATAAGAGATCGTCACCCGGATCCACCGACAACGACTCGGTGATCACGCAGCCTTGGGCCAAGAAGTCGACCAGAAAGCGCAGCTCGTAGGTGGGCCACTCAAACGAGAACGTCTCGGTGCTGGCAGCTTCCACAAAGCCCAGCCTGTCGCGGAAGCCTTCCCGATACGCGTAGATGGTGGCTGCATTGTGATTGTGGTTCTGGATTTCCACGGTCAGGGTGGGCCGTTCCAACTGTGGTTGTGGTCGTACAGCTTCCTGCGTCTGCGAGCCACAAGCGGCCAACGTGAGGATCACACCACACCAGGCCAACGGGGTGCCGGTATGTACCATAAAACCTCCTTGTCGAAACACACGCCTGCTCGTACTGGATACCCCCCCGCGCAGGAGGGTTCACACTTCACGGACCGCGCCCAGCCTAGCGCTCGCCGTTTCTCGGGGCCGCCCAATCGTGATACGGTTGGTAGTCTCTGAGTTCCAGTAGATCTACGTTGAACTCGTCACCATAATCAAACCGGCGACCCTCGGCATTGGCTTGGTGCAGGTACTCCACCGCCGCCTCGCGATCCCCAAGAATGGCGGCGATACGGGCGTGCCAAAACGTAATCTCCCCGAACAGGTATGGTCGCTGCATGTCGGCGAGCGAGGCGACGATCCGCGAGGCCGCCTCCCGGTTTCCCCGCCTCGCGGCGACGGCGGCGAGGTATCCCACATACCCGATACTGTCGGGGCGTTCGCGGGCCAGCGCTTCGAACAACTCCTGCGATTCGTCGTATCCACCGGCCACGTAGAGCGCTCGCGCAAGTCCGTATCGATTTGCCTCGAGCGCTGCCTCGTCGGGCTGCAGTGATCGAAACCAGGCCAGAGAGCGCTGGATCATTTCGTCGGCCAGGGCGCGGTCACCGTGGATGCTGACCTCGAGCGCCCCCTTGCGCATGACGTCGCCGACGCCGTCGAACGGGAGTTGCGCTGGGAGCGAGGCGAACAGATCCCAGAGGCTGTCCCACGGTTGCGGCTCACCGATGGTGGCAAGCACCCGAAGCTCGGCTTCGAGTACACTTCGATTGTTGGGGAACTGGAGCCTCCCCCGCCGCACCTCCTGAAGCTCCTCGCGGTGGCGTCCCAGCTGATGCAGGGACCCGGCGACGAAATTCCAATAGATGAACAGGTCCCGGGTGAATCCCCTCTGGGGATCCACGCGCCGCATCGCGTCCAGCGCCTCTTGCTGTCGATTCGCCCACATCGCGGTGATGCCCAGGAAGAGCTGTGACTCGGAGCTCGTGATCTCGGCCGCTGCGCGAATCGCGACAAGGGCGGCCTCGATGTCTCCACGTGCCACCGCCGACACCCAATCCAACTGGTGTCGGTCCAGCGGGGAGAGTCTGTCCCGCGAGCGGCTGACGATCTGTGCGAGGGAGTCGGCCTGCTCCCACTGCTCCATGGTGCCGTACACGAATGCCGCCATGAGCAGCGGTGACACGAAGGTGGAATCCAACTCGGCGGCCCGAAGTAGATGGTCGATTGCCGTACGTTGTTGGAGGCGCATGAACTGGGTCATCCCCTCCACATATTGCTGGTACGCGTCGTACGACGGCGGCTCGCTGAAGGCCGCGGCCCACTGCGTGAGCCGGTCGTCTACCAGCGTGGCGAGGGCACCCATGACGCGCTGGCGCAGCAGCTCCACGGCCACCAGAGGACTGTCCACGGGCGCGGCGACGGGACTCAATGCCAACAGCAACCGATTCTCTTCCGCGTCGGTCAGACGCGTCTGGAACTGGACCTCCTGTCCTTGCTTGTAGTACGCGCCCGACACGATGAGCTCGGCCCCCGTCTCCTCCACGAGGGCCGCCATCCTGCTCTCGGCTGTCTCCTCGGGAGTTTCCCCCCCGGCCATTCCGCTGCGGGCCACCAGTCGGACGCCATCGGCCCCAAGTGCGCCAGGCCGGGGTCCCCAGTCTGGTTCTCGAACACGGCCACGACGACCCGCTCGAGGGTTTCGGCTCCTCCCCGCGCCGGCAGCAGGACACCAAACACCACGGCAATCGAAACGGCAACGGCCCCGACGAGGGCACCGATTCCCACTGCTCGCTTGTGGGGATACGCGGCCGACCCGACCTGGTCGGGATCCTCCAGCGCTGCCCGAAATTCCTGGGCGCTCACGAAGCGCTCCTCGGGCTCTACCGCCAACGCTTTCCGGAGCACCGACTCGACCCCACCCCGGGTCACGTGTGAGGCGTCAGTGCCGCTGAGCGATTTGCGCACCGACTGGAGCCGGGTCTCGGGGCTCTGGCGTCTGGGCGGGGTGCCGCCCAGCATCTCCAGCAGCACACACGCCAGGCTGTACACGTCGGTCCGCCCGTCCACGTCTCGGCGGCCCTCGGCCTGCTCCGGGCTCATGTAGGCGGGGGTGCCCACCGCCATGCCGGCCTGGGTGAGGCTGTCGCCCCCCGCCATCCCCAGCGCCCGGGCGATGCCGAAGTCCGCCACCAGGGCGTGCCCTTCGGCGAGGAGGATGTTCTCCGGCTTGATATCGCGGTGGATGATCCCGAGACCGTGGGCGTAGTGGAGGGCGCTCGCCACCTCCCGCGTCAACTCCAGAGCCTCTCGCAGCGACAACCCCCGCTGCCGGGTCATCCGCTGACGCAACGACTCGCCCTCGACGAACGGCATGACGAAGTACAGCAGCCCGTCGGCCTCGCCGGCCGCAAACACCGGGACGATGTGGGGGTGGGTCAACGTGGAGGCGAGGTTGACCTCTCGCAGGAAGCGTTCGCGAAGCAGCCGCGTCGCCACATCGGGCGTCAGGACCTTGATGGCGACCTTGCGTCTGGGGTGGTGCTCTTCGGCCAGGAACACCGTCGCCATGCCCCCGCGCCCAATCTCGCGCTCGACGGTGTAGCGGTCGGCCAACGCCGCTTGTATCCGCGTCAGTAAGTCTTCCATGTGGTGTGAAACATTAGGCGAACAGCGATGGACGGCAACCGCGGGATCAGCGCAACGCCTCACATGGCCGAGCCATCCAGCTCCTCAATGGTCTTCGTCGACGGCGGGCGTTCCCGCTGCAGTCGCCGAGCGGTTCGCTCCGCATCCCGTATGGCCCGCAGCAAGTTTTCGCCGGCCAGCTTCTTCAGGTCCTCGTCGCCCCACCCGCGGCGGGACAGCTCGGCAAACAGCGCCGGATAGGTGGACACGTCCTCCAGCCCGTGGGGCCCGGCCTCGATCCCGTCGAAGTCCCCACCGATGCCCACGTGGTCGACTCCGGCGACTCGGCGCACGTGCTCGATGTGGTCCGCCACGTCCGCCAAAGAAGCGGCGGCCTCGTCGTTCGAGACAAAGGACCGCACGAAGGTCACCATGACGACTCCACCGTTCGCCGGCAGCCGCTGCAGGATGGAGTCGGGAACGTTGCGCGGGTGGTCCACCAACGCGCGGGCCGAGGAGTGGGAGAAGATCACGGGTGCCTCCGCCACGTTGAGCGCGTCACTCATGGACCCCGGCGACACGTGGGACAGGTCCACGAGCATACCCATGTGGTTCATCTCCCGGACGACTTCCTCGCCGAACCGTGTCAGCCCGCTGTGACGTTCCTCGTCGGTGGCCGAATCAGCCCAGTCCAGTGTCCCGCCGTGCGTGAGGGTCATGTAGCGGGCGCCGAGGTCGTAGTAGGTTCGGAGCACACCGAGGGAATTCTCGATGGCGTGTCCCCCTTCGACACCCAACATCGACGCGATCTTGCCGCTGGCGAAGATCCGCTCGATGTCGGACGCGCCGCGCGCCATCTCGAAGTGGCCGCTGTACTTCGCGATGAACTGGCGGGCGATGTCGATCTGCTCGAGCTGGACGCGGGCGAACCCCGAGTCGGCATAGCCGGCTGGGATGTACACCGACCAGAACTGCGCGCCCAGCATCCCCTGGCGCAACCGCTCCAAATCCGTGTGGCCGGGCGCACGCCGGGTGATGTCGTATGCCGCAACGCTCCGGGGCGCTGCTTCGAAAGCCCGAATCGCCCACGGAAGGTCGTTGTGCCCATCGATGAGCGGCGTCTGAGCGAGCACCCGCCTGGCCCGCTCCATGTGTCGATCGTTTGTTTGCCCGGCTACGGTCGAAGCGACCGCGACCAGGAGGCCGAGGGTAAGCGTGAGCGTTTTCATAACCGTGGAATCAGCGCTCGATGAGGCTTCGGGCCGTGAGCTCCGCCATCCGGTCACCCGGGACGAAGGTCCCGTCCGGCGCCCAGTCGGCGTCCAGATCCGCCGTCGGCCTCGCCGCCACGATCTCCTCCACACTCATCCCGTCGTTCACCAGGGCCTGAATCCGGTCGCGCACCGTGATCAACATGGCGCGATACTCCCGCAGGTCGTCCGGCGTGGCGAGCTCGCCGTGGCCGGGGATGATCTGCGTTTCCGAATTGGCGATCGCCAGCACCGCCCCCGCCGCGTGGATCATCCCGTCGACGTTACCGCCACTGTTTACATCGATGAACGGGTAAGTCCCGTTGAAGAACGTGTCGCCCATGTGGATCACGTTGGCGTTGGTGTAGTGGATGATCGCATCCCCATCCGTATGGGCGCGAGCCACGTGGAACGCACGGATCTTCTCCCCATTCCAGTAGAACGTCACGCCATCGGTGAACGTGACCACCGGTAGTGCGTCCGGAGGGGCCTGCTGGGTGTTCCCCATCACCTCGCGGAACTCTTCGGGGTTGAGGCGCTTCCGCACGTTCTCGTGGGCCACGATCATGGCGCCGGCTCTGCCGAGGTTTTCGTTGCCGCCCACGTGGTCGCCGTGCCAATGGGTGTTCAGCACGAACCGCACCGATCCGTCGGTGACGCTCGCGACGGCGGCGAGAATCTTCTCGGTGAGCCCGGCGAATTGGTCGTCGACCACGAACGGGCCGTCCTCACCCACGGACAATCCGATGTTGCCTCCGGACCCCATGAGCATGTACACGCCACCCCCCAACGAGGTGGTACGGATCTCCACATTCGAGAAATCCCGCTGCCCGGTCGCCGGCGTGGTCCCAGAGCCGGTGGCCAACGCTGCGAGCACCACTCCCCAGAAAAATCGACGCTGCATGTTCACTCCTTTGTTCATCCGTTGTCAGCCGAACGGCAAATCTGCATCGAGTTCGGTGAACCGCAAGATTCGCGTTCCCTATTCATTATTTATTGGGCGTTGCGCACGACGCCTTCAAGCACACGCCACACGGTGCGTGCTATGATCCGATGGCCCTCTGCGGTGGGATGGATCCCGTCGGCCTGGTTCAGTTCCATGATACCGCCGACGCTGTCGAGGAGGAACGGCACTAGGGCCGCCCCGTTTGCCTCGGCGATCTCGGGAAACACGCGCTGGAATGCCGCCGTATACTCGCGACCGAGGTTGGGCGGTGCCGCCATTCCAAGGATCACGACCTTGGCGTCGGGATACGCGCTCGTGGTCCGGTCGATGATGGTCTGGAGATTCGAGCGCATCGCCTCGACATCGAGCCCCCGCAGGCCGTCGTTGGCCCCGAGCTCCAGGACCAGGACGCTGACAGGCTGGCGCAGGAGCCAATCGATGCGACGGAGCCCGCCGGCCGAAGTCTCGCCGCTGACACCGGCGTTGATCACATGGGACTCGATTCCCAACGCTTCGAGTGTGTCCTGAATGAGCGCCGGGAACGCCTGGTCGCTCGGCAAGCCGAGCCCGGCGGTGAGACTGGTGCCGAGGAACACGATGGCGGGCGTGTCGGGCGGGTTCGCGGCCCGTCGCAAACTCTCGGCGGCCTCCCGGCGTTCCGCCTGTTGACGCTCGCCCGCCGAGCACGCGACGGCGAGTGCAAGGAGACCGCTTGCGACTATCTTTCGAGGCACCATGATCGAAGCCATAGGACTTGGACAAACCTACTCGAGCGGTGGGCGACCCCTCACCGTCTTGAAAGATATCAATCTCACCGTGGAAGCCGGCGGGTTCCTCGCCATCGTGGGGCCGTCCGGCAGCGGGAAGACTACGCTGCTCGGTCTGCTCGCGGGATTGGACGAGGCCAGCAGCGGCACCGTGTTCGTCGACGGCGTGAATCTAGCAGGGTTAACGGAAGACGAGCGCTCAGAGTTTCGTGCCGGGAACGTGGGCTTCGTGTTCCAGACCTTCCAGCTGATTCCGACATTGACCGCGCGGGAGAACGTGCTGGTGCCGTTGGAGCTCCTCGGGGTGAACGGCAACGCCCTCGAGGAGCGGATGGTGGAGCTCCTCAGCCACGTCGGCCTCGCCGACCGGCTCGATCACTACCCCGCGCAGCTCTCAGGCGGCGAGCAACAGCGGGTCGCCCTCGCCCGGGCCTTCGCCAATCGTCCCAAAATCCTCTTCGCCGACGAGCCCACCGGCAATCTCGACGTCGACACCGGTCACAAGATCATCGACCTCATGGTGGAGTTGAACCGGGATTTCGAAACCACGCTCGTCCTCGTGACCCACGATCCCGAGCTGGCGTCCCGAGCCAACCGCGTCATCCGGTTGAGCGGAGGCCAGATCATCTCCGACACCCGGAACGGGGATAAGTGAGCCTCCGCTTCGCGTTGCGCCACGCCCGGCGGGAGGGTCGCTCGAGCGTGCGACGGATCGGCCTGTACATGGGGGCGATCACGCTGGGCGTGGCCGCGCTGGTCGCCATCAACTCATTCCGGGGCAACATCGTAGAGGCCATTCGCTCGGAGTCCCGGGCGCTCCTCGGAGCAGACCTCGAAGTGCACAGCAGCCGGCGATTTCCCGACCCGGTCCAGGGCATCCTGGATTCCGCCGCCGCAGCCGGTGTGCCCCGGTCCACCGTGACCAGTCTTCCGTCGATGGCCCGGTCGCCGGTCACCGAAATGAGCCGGCTGGTTCACCTCCGGGCAATCGAAGGCGACTTCCCCTACTACGGCGAGATCGGCACCGACCCGACCGACGCCTGGGGGCGCCTGCAGGAGGGCCGTCACGCCGTGGTGGAGGCCACCGTGACCGCGCAGCTCGACATCGCGGTCGGCGACAGCGTGACGGTTGGTGAGGCGGCGTTCCAGATCATCGGGATCATCACGAGCTCCCCCGGGGAGGTGAGCTTCCAAAGCGCGGTGGGCCCACGCATATACATTCCCGCCGCGTACCTCGAGGAAACCGGCCTCATCCAGTTCGGGAGCCTGGTGCGCTACCAGACGTACCTGCAGATCGAGGACAATCCCACACTCCAGGACTTCCTCAACCGGTACAACAGCGTTTTCGAGGACAACCAGGTCGGTTACAACACCGTGGCGGAACAGGTGGAGAACCTCACCGAGGCGTTCGAGAACATGACCCGGTTCCTCGGCCTCGTGGGGCTTACGGCCTTGCTCCTCGGCGGCGTGGGCGTCGCCAGTGCGGTTCACGTCTACACCAAGGAGAAACTGAACACGGTTGCGGTGCTTCGCTGTCTCGGCGCCACGCAAAGAACCGTGTTCACCGCCTACCTCGTGCAGGCGGCGGCACTCGGGTTCCTGGGTGCGGCTGCGGGCGTGATACTGGGACTCGCGGTGCAGCGCACGCTGCCAAACGTGCTGGGCGACCTGCTGCCCATGGAGGTCAGCGTGGCCGTGGACTGGCTCGCCGTGGTCGCCGGGCTCGTCATCGGCGTGTGGGTTGCCAGCGTTTTCGCCCTCCTGCCCCTCGTCTCCGTTCGCGACATCCCGCCGCTCCGGGCGCTGCGGCGTGAACTAGAGGAGGTGCCCCGGCGGTTCACCGTCTCCCGGGGCGTGGCGGGCGGAGCCCTCCTCGCGAGCGTGCTGGTGATCAGCCTGTGGCAAGCGCCGCTACCCGCATTGGGGTGGGTCTACGCCGGGGGGATCGTGGGAACCGTCGTGCTGCTCTGGGTGACCGCACGCCTGTTGATGCGCATGACCCGCCGCCACTTCCCGAAGCGGGCGCGATATGTGATCCGACAGGGTGTCGCCAACCTCTTCCGACCGCAAAACCAAACCGCCGCCGTCATCATCGCTCTGGGCTTCGGCACTTTCTTGATCGCCACGATCTATCTGGTGCAGCGCAACATCCTCGAGCCATTCACCATCGACTCCGGCGCCGAAGCCCCGAACCTCTTCCTGTTCGACATTCAACACGATCAACAGGAGGGTGTCGCCGACCTGCTCAGGGAACACGGCGCGCCACCGCTCCAGCTCACCCCCCTCATCCCAGCCCGCCTGAGTGCCATCAACGGGCGCCCCGTGGACGAGATCCTCGCCGACAGCTCCGGCCCCGTCATTCCTAGGTGGGCGCTCCGTCGGGAATACCGTCACACGTATCGGGACACCCTGGCGCCAACGGAGGAACTCATCGCCGGTGAGTGGTGGGATACGGCGGCCCCCACCACTTCGGGCCTGCCGCAGGTGTCCATCGAGCAGGACATTGCCGACGAATTACACGTCGGTATCGGTGACCGCGTGACGTGGGACTTTCAGGGCATTCCCGTCGAGGTGGAGATCTCGAGCGTGCGGCGCGTGAATTGGGCCCGGTTCGAGCTGAACTTCTTCTTCGTGTTCGAGCCCCGTGCCCTGGCCGCAGCGCCACCGACGATCATCGCGTTCACACGGATCGACGACATGCAGCAGCGCGCCAACTTCCAACGTGATCTCGTCCGGCAATACCCCAACGTGTCGGTGGCCGACCTCGCCCTGCTGCAAGAGGCGCTGGAGAGCGTCCTCGACAAAGTCACCCTAGGCGTGCGCTTCATGGCCCTGTTCAGCATCGCCAGCGGCATCATCGTGCTGTTCGGCGCTATCGCCACGTCCCGCTTCCACCGCATTCGGGAAGGCGTGCTGCTCAAAACGTTGGGGGCCACCCGCAAACAGATCGGACACATACTGCTCACGGAGTACCTCACCCTCGGCACCCTCGCGGGTCTCACGGGAATCCTCCTGGCGGGACTCTCCGCATGGGGACTGGTGCGGTTCATGTTCGAGCTCGACTTCCACCTGCCGAGCGCCCCCCTTGCGGCCCTGTGGCTCGGAGTGGCCGTGCTCACCGCGGGCATCGGCCTCCTCAACGGGCGGGATGTCCTGAAGAAGCCGCCCCTCGCCGTTATTCGGGAAATCGCGGAGTAGGACCTACCGCCTGGGCACCACGCCCACGATGCGCAGCGGCCCGCCGCTGCCCCCCTCGATCTTCATCGGGAGCGCAACGATGTAGCCACCCGTCTCGGGCATCGTCTCGAGGTTGGCCACGTTCTCGAAGCCGGGGATGTTCTCGGCGTAGAGGATCTGGTGGCTCTCGAAGGTGCTGGACTGGCCGTAGTCGATACTCGGCGTGTCGATCCCGATGGCTGCGATGGACCGGCTGTCCACCAGCCACCGTGCCGCGGCGGGGTCGAGCCCCGGGAAGTGCAATAGGGGTACGGCCTCGGCGCCGCGCATGCTGGTTCCCAAGTAGGCCTGTGGATCGGGCCAGCGTTCGCCCCACCCGGTCAGCAGCAACACGATCGCTCCCGTGGGAATCGGCCCGTGGGCCGCCTCGAACGCCTCGATATCATCCACCGCCACGAGATAGTCGGGATTGCCTGCGGCCCGGTTGGTCACGTCGATCACTATGGCCGGGCCGATGAGCCTGGCCAGGGGGATCTCGTCGGTGGCGTGCCGCCCTTCGGAGAAGTGGACGGGCGCATCGAGGTGGGTGCCCCCGTGCTCCGCGGCGCTGAAGTTGTAGGCCGAGTAGTACCACCCGCCTTCGGTCACGCCCTCCGACACCGTCTCCAGCCGGAACGCCTCAGCCGTGGGCCAGTAGACGGCGGAATCGTTGTACGAATGGGTGAGATCGATCCACGCGTCGGGATCTTGAAAGAGCTGCTCGATTCGCTGGTCGCCCACCGAGCACGCGACAACGACAAAGGAGACCGGGACCAACCAGCGCAGTGTGCGAACGGGGGCCATTGGGAGACCTTGGGGGCTAGGGATGACGGTAGCTTGGAGGAATCGCGGTGGCCCGTCAAGCGGGTCTTCCGCGCGGTTGACCCCCAACACAGTTTGTCTCAATGCTCTTCAGGAGGCCCCCATGCGCCGCATAGTCCCGTTCTTTGCCGCTTGCCTCGTCCTGGCCATCGCCCTGCCGTCGCAGGCCGCCGCGCAGGACCAGGACGATCGAATCACCCTGGCCCAGTACCTGGATACCGAGCGGGTATCCGATCCCCAGATCTCCCCCGACGGGCGGCAAATCGTCTACAGCCGGCGCTGGGTGGACAAGATCAACGATCGGTGGACCTCGTCGCTCTGGATCATGAACGCCGACGGAAGCCGCAACCGGCATCTCACCGAAGGGTCGTCGCCTCGCTGGTCGCCCGATGGACAGCGTCTCGCGTTCACCCGCGAGGGCGAGCCCCAGGGGTCCCAGATCTTCGTCCGCTGGATGGACGCCGAAGGGGCCGAGACCCAGATCACCACCCTGGAGCAGGGACCCGGCAGCATCGCATGGGCCCCCAACGGAGAGCACATCGCGTTCACCATGACCGTACCGGGGGATCCCCAGTGGCGGGTCTCGCTTCCAGGACGTCCCAGAGGCGCCAAGTGGACCGAGGACCCCAAAGTGGTCACGCGCCTCGACTACCGGCAGGACCGGGTGGGTTTCAACGACGACGGCTATCGCCACATCTTCGTCGTCCCGTCGGAGGGCGGCACCGCCCGGCAGCTCACCAGCGGCGACTGGCGTCACAACGGCGTGGCGTGGACCCCCGACTCCCGGGAGATCCTCTTCTCGGCAAATAGGGTCGAGGAAGCCGAGCACACCTGGCGCCAGTCCGACGTCTATGCGGTGAGTGTGGAGACCCGCGACATCCGCCAGCTCACCACGCGGAACGGACCCGACGGTAGCCCCGTCGTCTCACCCAACGGTCGCCTGGTGGCGTACACAGGCTACGATTGGACCGACGACACGTTCATCGCCGGTGACATCTACGTGATGAACATCGACGGGTCGAATCCCCGGGAGATCTCGGGCGACCACGACCGGCGCGCCGGCGGCTTGACATGGGCGCCGGACAACGGCGGCGTCTACTTCGGGTCGAGCGACCGGGGCACCCGCCACGTCTATTTCGCGTCGGTGAACGGCGGCGTGCGGAAGGTGACCGACGGCAACGTCCAGATCTCCATGTCCAGCATGACCGACGACTTGTTCGCGGTCGGGACGCTGACGAGCTACCACGAGCCGGGGGACATTGTCTCGTTCAACCTGCGCAACGGGAACCCGACCCAGCTCACCCATGTGAACGCGGACATCCTGGCCGGCAAGCAGTTGGGTGAGGTCGAGGAGATCTGGTACAAGTCCGTCGACGACTACGACATCCAGGGGTGGATCGTCAAGCCGCCGGACTTCGATCCCTCCAAGAAGTACCCCTTGATGCTCAAGATCCACGGCGGCCCCCACGGCATGTATGGGGTGGGCTTCAGCTTCGAGTGGCAGGAGCATGCCGCCAACGGGTACGTGGTGCTGTACACGAATCCCCGGGGCAGCGCGGGATACGGCTCACCGTTCGGCAACGCCATCAAGCGGGCCTATCCCGGCAAGGACTACGACGATTTGATGGCCGGTGTGGACACAGTGATCGGCCGGGGGTACATCGACGCCCGCAACATGTTCGTGTACGGCTGCAGCGGTGGCGGAGTGTTGACGTCGTGGGTGGTGGGCCACACCGACCGCTTTGCCGCCGCGTCGGCCAACTGCCCGGTGACCAACTGGTTCTCCTTTGTGGGGACCACGGACGGCACGACCTGGTACCGCAATTTCGACAAACTCCCCTGGGAGGATCCGTCGGAGCACCTGCAGCGCTCCCCGATCATGTACGTGGGCAACGTGACCACTCCGACGATGCTCATGACCGGCGTGAACGACCTGCGGACGCCGATGCCCCAGACCGAGGAGTACTATGTGGCGCTACGGTATCTCAGGGTGCCCACGGCGATGATCCGGTTCAACAACGAGTGGCACGGCACGAGCAGCACGCCGTCCAACTTCCTCCGGACGCAACTTTACCTCCGGGGGTGGTTCGAGAAGCATTCGACGAAGGACGAGGATCGGATTACGTCGGATCTGCAATGAGGTAGGATGTCGCTGCTAGAAATGAGGCGGGCCGCACATCGCGGCCCGCCTTTCTTGTCTTGTCGATCCGTTGCTACTTGCCCACCTTCCGGCCACACCAGGGGCACTTCACCCAGTAGTCCGGCAACACCCCCCAACCACACCCCGAACACTTCGCCGTCACATGCTCGATCTTCCAGCGCCGCGTCACTTTGGTGCGGCACCACGGGCAGTACCGCATGAACGGCATGAGGTCTCCCCTGCACTCGCCACACCGGGCCGCGTACCGCACGTCGCTGTAGTGCCGGTCCGACGGCTGCTGCACGCGCCCGCCGTAACACCACGCGCAGAACGGCCAGTCCCGCTTGATGCCTCGGCCGCAGCGCCGGCAGCGCGCCGGTGCTCGCGTTGAGCCTCGAAAGGTTCGCCGCGCCGTGCCGCACCAGGGGCAGTGGAACATCGACTCGGCCACCGGCCTCCCGCACTTGCCGCAGCCGTGCCGCGCCTCCAGCGCCCTGCCGTAGCGCCGGCGGAATTCCCGCATGCGCACCGTTCTCCACTTGCTGTCTCCGCGGACCTTTGCTCTTCGCCTCCGCGCGGCGGTGCGCAACGCATGCTTCTTGATGCGGCGAAACGCCGCGAGCATGTGGCCGGAGTCTGCATAGCGCGCCCGTTCGTCCAACTCCATCGCCCGCCGCAGGAACGAGACGAAGTCCGGGTGCACGTTGCGGCGCAAGCGCGCGAACCCCACTGGCGGCCAGTCGTAGGGCCACTCGGGAAGTGAGCCCGAAAACATTCGATAGATCACCAGGCCCAAGGCAAACACGTCGGAGCGGAGTGACGGTCTCCCGATTCCCTGCTCCGGCGCCAGATACCCGAAGGTGCCTGTTCCCCCACCAACGAGCGTCCGCGACCGCAGCGCCACCTTGGCGATGCCGAAGTCCGTGAGCCGCACCCGGTTGTCGGGAAAGAGAATCAGGTTTTCGGGCTTGATGTCACAGTGAATGATCCGGCGTTCATGAGCGTAGGCCACGGCCTCCAACAGTTGTTCGGCGAGGACAAGTGCCGTGCGGCCGGCGAGGCGGCGCTTGAGTCGTTCCGCCAGCGTGGCCTCGCCCAACGGGTAGACGATGACGAAACGCTTCCCGATGAAGCTGGCGGTCTTCATGGGAAGGATGTTGGGATGGTCGAGGCCAGCGGTGATGCGGACCTCGTTTCGGAAATCGTTCAGCGTCTCCTTATCTACGAGGTGGCTGTGGGGGATCTTGAGGGCCACCCGGACGCCCTCGATCGTGTCATAAGCCCGGTAGACGGTTGCGAAGCCGCCCTTCCCGACACGACCGATGATCCGGTACTTGCCGAGGGTGTCTCTCGCCTTCAGCATGCGGGAGATGGGCGGAGTGACAAACCGACGTCAGCTGGCCTGAGCCGCGCTGTCGTCGTCGCGCAGCTCCTTCACTGCGTCGTGGATCCGCTGGGTCATCTCCCGCTCCCGGCGCATCGCCTCGAGCAACCCCTCCGCTTCCTTGGCCTCGAAGGCCAGCTGTCCGGACTGCTCGATGACGTGATCCACCACGGCCTTTTGGCTGCCCAGCGTATCCAGTCCCGCGCGAATGTCCAGCAGCAGCCCCTGTGCCTGGGCCAACCGCGCCTCGGCAGACACTATCTTCTTCTGGTGCTCCTCAACGGCAGACAGCACGGTCTCCATCTCGGCCGCCTTCCCCAGCACGATGTCCAACGCGCGGCTGGCCTCGTCCACCTCGTCCCGCGCCGCGGAAATTGCCTTAACGTCCGCCAACGCCTGCTCCGCGGTCCCAAAGAGCTTATGGAGATCGTCCCGCACAGCGTCGACGCTCTCCTGCCGCGACAGCAGCATTTCCAGCGAGCGGGCCAGCTCCTGTTCGGTCTGGTCGAGCTGCGCCAGCTTCTCCTCGAACTGGGTGACCCGTTTTTCGGCGAACCGGAGACTGCCGGCTCGCGCCTCGAGGCGCTCGGCGTGCAGCCCAACCTTGTCCGACTGCTTTTCGGCGGTCCTCAGCTCCGCCGACAGCTCAAGCAACCGGGATTCCAGCGATTGCACCACTTCGGCCGCGTCGCTGCGCAGCGCAGTCACCCGCTCGAGCTGCTCGGTGGCCTGGTCCAGAGCCTGTTGGCGTTGTTCGATCTCGCCGCCCACCCGGTCCACTCGCTTCGACAACGCCTCCACCTCTTCGGCACGACCCTCAGCCGCGTCGACGCCCTCACCGACCTCCGCCATCCGCCGCTCCGCTTGCTCCACACTCGCCGTGACGGACGTGATGACGTTGCCCACCCTGTCGGCCGCCGCCGCCTGCTCTGCCACCTTCTTGAAGCGGTGGTCCGCGTCGTCCAGGCTCGTGAGGAGATTGCTCGTGCGTTCGTCCAACTGCGCCCCCGTGCGCTGCAATTCCGTCATGCGCACTTCGAGCACGGCCAGTGTCTCTCGACGTGCGTCGAGATTAGACGCTGCGGAGACGACCCGGTCGGCGTTCTGGCGCATGTGCTCGACGTTGCCGGCCAAGTCGTCGAGTAAGGCGATCTTCGTGCGGATGTCGCGGATTGAGTCCTGCACCGTCGAGAGCCACGCGCTCGTTTCGGTGTGACCGGTTTGCATCCGCTCGATTTCCGCGCGCGCGCCGCGCAACTGCTCCAGGGCGTCGCGCACCTCTTCCCGGGAGCCGCGCAGAGTTCCCAGGTCCCGCACGGCGTCTTCCACATCGGCTTTCGTAGCTTCGATCCGCTCGAGTCGTTGCGCCACCTCGGAGGCGGTGGCCTCGGCTCTATCCATCGCGCCGCGCATCCCTTCCACCCGCTCGGCCTGCTCGCCGAGTTGCGCAAGTTCCGACGACAACGTGCCCATCCGTGCCGCGACCGTATCTGCTCGCTCAGTAGCCTCCGTGATGCGACCCACCGAGCTGTCGAACGTTTGGAATCTGCCTTCAATGTCCACCACGCCGCCCCGGAGGTCCACGATGCGTTGGCCGATGGCCTCGAGGTTGCCGCTCTCGATTCGGAAACGCTCGACACCCCTGCGGACCTCTTCCTCCAGACCGTTGAGGCGTTCCCGAACCGCGGCGGCATCCTGGTCCACTCTCGCTTGCTCGGCGCGCAGCTCGGTCGTGCGCCCCGACACCTGACGGTTGAGATCCCGCAATTCGCCGATGTTGGACTGGGCTTTCTTGACCTCCTTGACCTGCTCCTCCGCTCGCTTGATCTGGGACCGCAGGTCCTGCTGCATCTCGGACAGGTTGCGCAGCTGTGCCTCGGCGCGGTCGACGGTTTCGCGTTGTCGCTCCAACGCCGCGGTCTTCTGCGTCACATGATCCGACATGCCCCGCAACGCGTTCAGGTGCCGCTCGGTCCGCACCGCCAACTCTTCAGCCTTGGAAAGGTCCTGCATGGTGGCTTCGACGGACGCCACGCGGGTAGTCGCTTCCCCGACGCCCTCGTTGAGCCGCTCTAGGTTTTTGCGGACTTCATCGTATTTGGACAGCGCGCTGCCTTGTGAGGAGCGAAGATCCGATTGGTCTTCCTTCACCCGGGCCACGTCGCCACCGAAATCCGACAGTTGTTTATTCAATTCCTCGAGTTGACCGCGCAGCTTCACCATCAAGCCCGACGGGCCCAACAACCCTGATGCCTCTTGCCTGGCGGCTGTGAGCGCATCTACATCGCCACGTAGCTGCGTAACCTCGGCTCCGACGCCCGAGAGTTCGGTGAACTTGGCGGCCAGCTCGTCCACGCCGCGGAGCGTCTGCTCGAGCTCTTTCGCAATTTCGATCTGCGTCTCCTTCACCTCCTCGGCGCGCTTCTCCGCCACGTCCACCCGGAATTCCACGTCCTTCAACCCGTCGCCGCGAGTCTCGACCTCCCGAATGTGATCCTCGACCGCCGAGAGCTTCTCCCGCAGCTTGGTCACCATGCCCGCCGGCCCTGACAACTTCGCGAGCTCGTCCCTGGCCTCCGAGACTTCCGACACGAACTGCCGCAGTTCCGTCAGCCGGTCGTCCAGATCGTTGGCGCTCTGGAGAGTATCTGCCAGCGAGCTGGTGGCCTGGTCTTGCGACGTTGCGAGATCTCTGCCCCGCTCCTCCAGCGCCGCGATGCGGGACATCACCTCACGGACCGCCGCATTCTCTTGAAGCTCACCGAGCCGGTCGCCGAGCTCCTGGATGGCCGCCTGGGTCTTTTCCAGGGGAGCCGTGATCTTCTCGAAGTTCTCCGACGCAGACTCGGTCTTCTTCACCGCCGCGCCCAGGGCCTTCTTCTCGCGCCGGGCCTTTTCGATGAGCTTCTGAAGCTCTTCGGGGAGATTCTCGATCTCGCCCCGGCCCAACAGAGATTTGAACAGGGATGCCATGAATCCTCGTCAACAGGGGACAAGGAGAAGTTGGCACCCGGTCACCGAAAAGCCAATACAGCCGGACCCTCATCCACTGGCGCCGGGGGGCCGTGGTGTCCACATTTGCGACATGAAAAAACCCTCAAAGAAACTGGTCGTCATGGGGGACCGGGTTCTCATCGCGCCTGAGGAAGGCGAGGAGCGAACCCGGGTGGGGCTCTATCTCCCGGCCACGGCCGTAGACCGGCAGGCCGTGCAGAGCGGCCGGATCGTGGCCGTGGGACCTGGGACACCGATGGCCGAGCCCACCGCGCTGGACGACGAGCCGTGGCGCATCGGCAAGAGCGATACGCGCTTCGTGCCGATGCAGGCGGAGGTGGGCGACTTCGCCATTTTCTTCAGGAAGGCCGCGGTCGAGATCACGTTCGAGGACGACAGCTACTTGGTGGTCCCCCAGGCCGCCATTCTCGTGCTGACTCGGGCCGACGATCCCCTCGAAGATCTGTGACACGGGATCACCACGTCATTTTCCTCTGCGTCGCCAATTCGGCGCGGAGCCAGATGGCCGAGGGGCTGGCCCGCGCCGTTGCCCCGCCGGGCTGGACGGTCTCCAGCGCCGGCTCGGCCCCAGGGCACCTGAGCTCCCGAGCCACCAATGTCATGGCAGAGATCGGGATCGACATCAGCTCCCACCACTCGAAGGGGCTGGACGAGGTCCCGTTGGACGGTGCGGACATGGTCGTGACCCTCTGCGCCGAGGAGGCGTGTCCGGTCATCCCTCCCCACGTGGAGCACCTCGATTGGGCGATGCCCGACCCCGGGGCGGCCACCGGCTCCGAGGAGGCGGAGTTGGACGCGTTCCGGAAAGCCCGGGACGAGATCCGGCGACGCGTGGCCGGGCTGTGGCCTGGATGAGTCGATGACCGGCGTGATGATCGTGGTGCTCACGGGAGTGTTGGTTTGGCTGGTGTGGGCACCGGCCAAGCGGCGTGCCGCCGCATCTCAACCGGACGACGAGACGCTGGAGGCAGAACGGGAGGTCCAAGACCTCGACGCGTCCACCACTCCCGAAGAGGCAGACGACCAGCTTCCGGACTGGGGCCCGGGCGTCCCCAAGGAACGCCGCTGAGGTTACTCGCGTCGCTGGCGGCGGCGGCGGATGCGTCGCCGCTGCCGGGACAGACCCCTGCGGGCATCGTCTCGCCAATCCTCGATGTGGTCCCGGGCATCGTCCCGTAGCTCCCGAAGTCGCTTCTTCACGCGGCGGCGGGTGACCTCACCTCGAGCCGGGGCACCCAGCCACACCGCTCCCGCACCCACCAGCGTCCCGAGCAGCAGCCCGGCGACAAAGAGACCGCTGCCGGACCTCGGGGATACGAACTCTTCGACGTCGTCCTCGGAGAGGTCCTCGTCGTCCAGTTCTTCGTCGAGGATCTCCTCGTCGTCCTCAACTCTCAGCTTGCGAACCATGGGACCTCCAACGTCAGGGAATACGTGAAGCGCCGCGCATCAACTCTTCGATTGCCTCCACGGTGCGCGGGGCATTGGCGGATAGAATCTCGGCGCCGGTTGCCGTCACCAATATGTCATCCTCGATCCGGATACCGAGGTTCTCGTCGTTGATGTACAGCCCAGGCTCGATAGTGAAGACCGCGCCGGCCTGCAACGGCAGTCTCCGGTCACCCACGTCGTGCACGCGCATGCCCAAGTGGTGGCTGATACCGTGCAGGGAATAGCGATTGCACGACTGCCCGCCGCACAGCTCGCCGCTGTGCTCGTCGACGTAGGACCGGGCAATCCCGTTGAGCTCCTCGAAGGTGACACCGGGGCGCACTGCGTCGATCGCCGCCTGCTGCGCTCCGAGAACCAGGCTGTAAATGTCCCGCTGGCGCGGAGTGAATCTGCCGTTTACCGGGATCGTGCGAGTCACGTCGGCGGTGTACTGCCCGTACTCGGCCCCGATGTCCATCACCACCACGTCGCCGGCCCCCATGCGCCGGCGGTTGATGTCGTAGTGCAAAGTCGTGCTGTTGGGACCCGATCCCACAATGGACGGAAAACCGACGCGATCGGCGCCGTTGACGCGGAACGTGTACTCGATCTCCGCCTCGAGTTGGTACTCGTACATGTTTGGCCGCACCGCCTGCATCGCCGCCCGATGCGCCAAGGCCGTGATGTCGATGGCCCGGCGCAGCCGCACCATCTCGGCGTCGTCCTTCACCGTCCGCAGGCTGTCGAGCAGGGGCCGGACGTCGATCAGCTCCTCGGCGGGGTCCAACCACCGCCGAATACGCCCGCTACCCTCCGACTGGCGCGCCACGACCGTGCGGAGCGGCCCGCCGCTCTGGCTCAGCGACGCCGCCATCAGGCTGTCGAGGGCGTCGAGGGACAGCACCGACATCACACCAGTCAGCTCTGCCGCCTCGGGGCCCGGGCCGAGCTTCCGGCCCGTCCACTGCTCCTGGCGCACGTTGCGCCGCGGGAGGACGAGGTGGGATTGCTCCACCCCCGACGCCCCGGCGGCGATGACCAACCACGCATTGGGGGACTCGAGCCCCGTGAGATAGAAGAAGTAATCGTCTTGGCGAAAATCGTTGTCCTGCAGCACGAGATCTTCCAAGTCGCGGGATGTGGCCGCCGGGATCACGATGACCCCCGGCCCGGTGTGCAGTGCGAGCTGCTGACGTCGAAGCCGAGTGGCCTCCACGTCGACCGGCCGGCCGTAGCCGGGCAGAGCGGCGACAGGGTCGGGCGCCGGCCCGAGTGATTGCGCAGAGACGGGATTGACCGCGAGAACCAGGGCAAGACCAGCCAGGCGGATTATCATGAAGTCCTCTAACTCTCTCTCAAATCGTCACTTTCGGATTCTAGCGCCTTGACTCGGCTCCGTCGAGTCCGCCAACTTCCGACGTGTCGAACCCCCCGGAGCGCACCTATGGCTAAGGCCTCCAAGAAAAAACAGGCCGCCAATTCGGAGCAGCTGCAGCAGAGGGTCGCGGAGCTGGAGCGGAACCGCGATCACCTCCTGGCGGTTGTCGATATTCTCGAGGACATCTCGGGCTCGCTGCATTTCGTGGACATCCTCCAGAGCATCACGAGGAAGCTCGGCGATCTCTACGGCCTGGACCGCTGTTCGATCTTCCTCGCCGAGCGACGCGGAAAGGCCGCGCGGCTCGTGGCGTCGTACGAAGATCCGGCGATTCGGAATTATCTCGTGGATCTGGAGCGGTACCCGGAGCTGAAGCGCGCCCTCCGCTCCGGCGAGGTGGTGTTCATTCCCGATGCCGCCACGGACCCGAATCTGAAGCACATCAAGGGTGCGCTCAGCAAGCGTGGCGCGAAGGCCATCACCGTCGTCCCGATCTCGTGGCGAGGCGCCGTCATCGGCGCGATGTTCCTGCGTACCTTTCGCGATGGACCGTCGTTTTCCGAACAGGATCTCCAGTTCTGCAAGGTCATCGCCAACCTGACCGCACGGGCGCTGCGTAACGCCTACCGCTACGAGCAACTCGAGCAACGGCAGGCGGCAACGAGTGAGCGCGCCCGGCGAGCCAATCGCGAGCGCGTCGCGCTCGTCGGGTTTCTCCGTCGTTTCCTCGAGACGTTTTCGTCGCGCGACGGGCCTTGGAACGAGGGGTTGCTCTCGGCCAGCGCGGGCGACGAACTGGATCGCTTGACGCACGTAGCCATGACCGTCATTCAGGAGGAGGGTAAGGGACGCTGAGCGGGGGAAAGCAGGCGCGCGACCGCACCGAGCAGCTGCGCGAGGTGCTGCACCGGGCGAACCACGCGTACCACGTGCTGGACAATCCCGAGATCTCCGACGCCGAGTACGATCGGTTGTTTCGCGAGCTGCAACAGATCGAGGAGGAACATCCAGGACTTCGCACGCAGGACTCGCCCACGCAGCGTGTGGGCGGCGAGCCCGCTTCCGAGCTCCCCAAGCAGCGGCACCGCGTTCCCATGCTGTCTTTAGGGAATGCCTTCGACGACGACGAACTCGACGCGTGGGAGCACCGCATCGCCAAGCTCGCGCCCGATGTCACGACGGCCGGTTACCAACTCGAGTTGAAGATCGACGGGGCGGCCGTCAACCTCACGTACGAAGACGGCGTCCTCGTGCTCGGGACGACACGGGGGAACGGGACCGTCGGGGAAAACGTCACGGCCAATCTCCAGACCATCCCGGACATACCGCTGCGATTCCAGGGTGAAGATTGGCCGGCGCTGATGGAGGTTCGCGGCGAGGTCTACTTTCCACTGGACAACTTCGCCCGCCTCAACGAGCGGCGGGAGGCCGAGACCGGTGAGCGGTTCGCCAATCCTCGCAACGCGGCCGCCGGTAGTCTGCGGTTGCTCGATTCCAAGGCGACGCGCAGTCGCGGGCTGCGGTTTTTTGCCTTTCAGATCGAAAGCGCCACGCCGCTGTCGATCACCACGCAACACGAAGTGCTCGACCAATTGGCGTCTTGGGGATTTCCCGTCGCGCCGCACCGGCGAGTGGTGCCGTCCCTCGCGGAGGCCAAGGAAGCGATTCGAGAGCTCGAGGGCCGCCTGCCGAATCTCAACTTCGAAGCCGACGGCGTGGTTGTTAAAGTGGACCGGCTCGATCTGCACAAGCAGTTGGGGGTCGTCGGCGGTCGCGAGCCGCGTTGGGCGATCGCCCGCAAGTTCGCCCCCGAGATCGCCGTGACCAGACTCCTCGACATCCGGATCAATGTCGGCCGCACCGGCGCGTTGAATCCCTACGCGGTGCTGGAGCCGGTGGAGATCGGTGGGGTCACGGTCTCGAAGGCCACCCTCCACAACATGGACCTCATCGAGGCCAAGGACATACGCGTGGGTGATCTCGTGGAGGTGACCCGCGCCGGGGAGGTCATCCCGCAGGTGCTGGGCCCCGTGCGGGAGCAGCGGCCGGCCGACGCAAAGCCCTACGAGCCTCCTGACGCGTGTCCGGCCTGCGGATCGGAGGTCGAACGCCCCGAAGGCGAGGTCGCCCATTACTGCCCCAACGCCACGTGCGCCGGTCGGGTCCTCGAGGGTCTGACTCACTACGCCTCCCGCGGCGCCCTCGACATCCGGGGTCTCGGCGCCCAGCGGGTCCAGCAACTGAAGGATTCCGGCCTGATCGAGAGCGTGGCGGACCTCTACGACCTCACCGCCGACCAGCTCGTGGCCCTCGAGGGATTTGCCGCGAAGGCCGCCACCCAGTTGGTGGAGGCGGTCGAGGCGTCGAAGACCCAACCACTGTCGAAGCTGCTGTTTGCGCTGGGAATTCGGCACGTAGGCGGCGAGGGGGCGAAGCTGTTGGCCGGCACGTTCGGAACCTTGGACGCCCTCATGGCAGCAGGCGAGGACGAAATCGGCGCCATCGACGGGATCGGCCCGACCATTGCCGCAGCCGTGGCAGCGTTCTTCGCGGAACCTAAGAATCGCGCGCTCGCCGAGCGGCTCCGATCCCACGGCGTGACGTTCGAGGAGCCATCCCGGGATACCGGCAACGCCCTCTCGGGGCAGACGTTCGTCATCACCGGAACGCTTCCGAATCTTTCGCGGGCCGAAGCGAAGGCACGCATCGAGCAAGCCGGCGGGAGCGTCGTGGCATCCGTCTCGAAAAAGACGACGGCGCTGGTGGTTGGCGAGTCACCCGGCAGCAAGCTCGATCGCGCCACGAGCTTGGGGGTGGAGGTGTTGGATGAAGACGGCCTCTTGCGTCGAATCGGAGCGGTTACCTAAGTTGCCCTATTCGACCCGAACCAATTTGGTGAACCCATGACGGCAGCAGACAGCGCGAGCTTGGTGTGCGTAGGACCGGCGACGTTGCGTGCATTGCATGAGTCACTCGAGCGCACCCTGGGCGACCAGGCGGCACCGCTTCTCCAAGAAGTGGGATATGCCTCGGGCCCCGAGCTCTTTCAAGCGTTCAAGTCGTGGTTGGGAACGCGGGCGAATGTCGCCGAGCCCGCAGAACTCGACGCGTCGTTTTTGGGTCCGATGGTGTCTGAATTCTTCGAAGAGATAGGATGGGGTACGCTCACCATCGAACAGCTGGGCGATGCCACGTTTGCCATCGACACAACGGATTGGGTCGAGGTCGGCGACGACACTGCGGCCCCCGTGCCTTCCTGTCACCTCACCACGGGCCTCCTGGCGGCATTCTTGACCGAGCTCGCCGGCGACGTCGTGGCCGTGATGCAGGTCGAGTGCCTCACTTGCGGTGACGATCGTTGCCGGTTTCTGGCAGGGGCTCCCGCGGCTCTGCAGCGGGTTTTCGACGCCATGACCGAGGGCAAGCACTACACCGAACTCCTCACCACCTGACCGCCGCGCACCCGATACGGCGTTCATCCACCGAAACTGGCTACCACGCCGATTAGGGCCGCGTTGCCAAGAAAATTGGTGTACGGTATCTTGACGCTCAGCTATGGCCTTCTGGAATCGTCTCTTCAAGCGCCGCAAGCGCCGTGACCTCCGACCTCAACGCCTGGATTACTTGAACGAGGCGCTGGCTCTCGAGCGACAGGGCGATTTCGACGCGGCGCTCACTTCGTACCGCCTCGCGCTCCGCGACCACCCAACCGATATCCGGGTGTTGCAGAACATCGCCATCGCCTTTTCCAAAGCGGAACAGCATGACGAGGCCATCCGCTACTACCGCAAGGCCCTCGATATCGATAGTACCTTGATGGGAGCGCATTACGGCCTGGCATTTCTCTTGATCAAGCGGGGTGAAACCGAGGCGGCGGTCACCCATCTCAAAGCCTTTCTCGCAAATCCGCCGCGGGACGCCGAAGCACAAAAGTGGATCGACCACGCGCAACACACGCTGCAAAATCTCGGGTACGTGGAGGAATTCTGAGTCCACTGGCTCGAGCCGCCCTCGTCACGACCGTCACGGCCGCGTGTTCGATCTTCACGGCTGATTTCGATCGCATCGTCGCGCTCCAGGTGGACCCGGCGAACCGCGGCATGGTGGTCGGCGACACCCTTCAGCTGGAAGCCCAAGCGATCAACGCTGCCGGCCAGACCGTCGCCGAGGCAGAGGTGTTCTGGGCGATCATCGACGTGGACTCCGGGCAAATCGGCTTCACCCTCGACACGCTGACGGGTCTGGTGGCCGCCCATCAACCCGGCTCCGGGCAGGTGCAAGCGCGGGTGGAGAACATCCGATCCAACCCCATCACCATCACGGTGCAGCTACCACCGGCGACGCTTTCTCGATGGCGGAGACCGGGCATGTACGCGTATCGGAGGCCGTCGTGACCGCGCCCCAAACCATACCGCAACTCTTCTTTGATGCGGTCGATCGGTTTGGCACCAAGCGGGCCGCCCTCCGCTACAAGGCGGACGGCACCTGGCACGACATCACCCACCAGGAGTTCGCCCGCCGTGTCAAGCACATCGGTCTTGGTCTTCGCGAGCTGGGGATCGAGCCGGGAGACCGGGTGGCCATTCTTGCCACGAACCGTCCGGAGTGGGCCATCGCCGATCTCGGCAGCCTCACGGTCGGTTGCACCGACGTGTCGGTCTACCCGAGTCTCATGCCGCACCAGGTCCGCTACATCCTCCAGGACTCGGGAAGCTCAGCCGTTTTCGTCGAGGACATGGGCCAGCTCGATAAAGTGTTGCAGATCCGCGATGAGGTATCGTCCCTGAAACACGTGATCGCCTTCGAGCACGACGGCGCGGCACCGGCTTTGACGTTCCACGAGCTCGCGCTGATGGGCGAGGCGGCCGAGAAGAAGTACGCGACGTATCACGACGATGCCCTGGCCATACCGCCCGACGCCGTCGCGACAATCATCTACACGTCCGGAACGACAGGCGACCCCAAGGGCGTGATGTTGACGCACGGCAACCTGACGCGCAACGTCCAGGCCGCGCTCGAAGTCTTGCCCGTGAGCGCCAACGATGTTTGCCTTTCGGTTCTCCCGTTGTCCCACGCGTTCGAGCGAAACGCCGGCTTCTACGTCATGATAGGCGCCGGCGCCACCATCGCCTATGCGGAAGACCTGAACTCCGTCGGTCCGAACCTCAAGGAAATCAAGCCCACCGTCATGCTGGCCGTGCCCCGGCTTTATGAAAAGATGTATGCCAGAGTACTCGAGCGGGCGTTGTCCGGCGGTGCCGTGAAGAAACGGATCTTCCTGTGGGCACGGAGAACCGCGGACCGTTGGGCCAACCGCAGGCTCGCCAAGGAGCCCATTCCGGCCCCGCTCGCGTTTGCCTACCGTATCGCCGATCGCCTCGTGTTCTCCAAGCTGAAAGCGCAGACGGGCGGGAGAATGCGGTTCTTCGTTTCAGGAGCGGCACCGCTGTTGCCGGAAATCGCCAAGTTCTTCTACGCGGCCGGCCTCCCGATCCTCGAGGGGTACGGGCTGACCGAGACCGCACCCATCATCAGCGTCAACCCGCTCGAGGCTCCTCGCGTCGGGACGGTCGGGATCTTCCTACCCGGTATCGACCACCGGATTGCCGACGACGGCGAGATCCTCGTGCGGGGCCCCAACGTGATGCAGGGCTACTACCACAAATCTGAAAAGACCAGGGAAGTGATCGACGAGGACGGATGGTTTCACACCGGAGACATCGGCGAGGTCGACGACGCCGGCTATCTGCGCATCACGGATCGCAAGAAGGACATCATCGTGACCGCGGGCGGCAAGAACATTGCGCCACAGCCGATCGAGAACCGCGTCAAGGTCAGCACCTTCGTCGCCAACGCCGTCATGATCGGGGACAAGCGCAAGTTTCCCATCATCCTCGTGGTGCCGGAGCGCGACGCCCTCAAGAATTGGGCGAAGGAGCGCAGCCTCGCTTCGGACGATCCCTCTCAACTCCTCGAGCTCCCCGACGTCACGGCAAAAATCGAGCGCGAAGTCATGGTGACGCTGCGGGATCTGGCCGGTTATCAGATGCCGAAAAAAATCGTTATCATCGACGAGGATTTTACCGAAGAAAACGGCGCGCTCACCCCATCCCTCAAGGTGAAGCGGCACGTCATCGAAGAGCGGTACCGGGACCGCATCGAAGCCTGTTACGAGTAGATCAGGTCTTTTGCCCCACCCACAGACCCTCACCAGAAGCGAGCTGCTCGACGTTCGGGATGTTCACGCCTTCTAGTAGCACCACGACCCGAAGGCCCTTCAACAAGACTCGCTCCCCTTCGGACAACCACGGCTCGATGCCGTACTCCCGGCCGATCACCACCCCGCGGGCCATCGAGCTGCGCAGCGGAACGGGCACCGGCCCGCGCAACACGCTCATCGCCAGGAACGGCTCGACCTCCTCCGGGGGATTGATGGCCACGAAGTGCACCCCCCCGATGTGGTCGGCGAGGTCGGCGGCGACATGCGCCGCCGACCCCATCAGGACGATGTAGCCGCCCGGCGCCGTCACGCCCAGCAGCGCCTGCACCGTGGCCGCGTCGGTGGACACCGCCCCTGGTGCCGCCGGCAGCTCCACCAGCGGGTCGGCAGAACGAAAATCGGCGATTCCGCCATCGATGCGGTACTCCCGCTTCGACACCGGACACGCAATAGTACCGGTCATTACCATACGGCCGACCATCTTGTCCGGCAGGACGATGCAGACGGATTCGGTCGTATCAATTGGACAACGAAGAAACTCGACGAGCTCTACAAACATGTCGAGATGCAACGGTCGGCCCAAGCGAGCATCAGGTCGCCGGCTAGCTCGATATCCTCTGCTCGCGAATCTTCGGCGGGGTTGTGGCTCACGCCGTCAATACTGGGGATGAAGAACATCGATGCCGGGCAGCGGTGGGCGGCCTGTTGCGTGTCGTGACCGGCCATGGACGGCAGCGTGCGAAACGGGATGTTGCGTTGTTCCAGAAGCTCTGCCAAGAGACCGTTGAGCAAAGCGTCAGTGGGCGTCGCCGCGACGGACACCACCGGTTCCAACTCGACGGCGGCACACCGGCCGCCGGGCACCGCCGGTTTCGCCTCAGCGATCAGCGAACGTAATCGGGCTTCGATGGTGTTCAGTGTCGCTTCGTCCTGCCCGCGAATCTCCACAATCGCGCTACTGCGCCCCGGCACGACGTTCGGCGCTCCGGGCTCGACCTGCAACCGGCCGCACGTAATCACCGCATCCTCCAAATCGTCCACCAAGCCAGGAGACCGGGCCACCACATCCGCAACCGGAACCAGCGCATCCACGCGACGACGCATGTCGGTGGTGCCTGCGTGGTTCGCCATTCCCCGCCCCGCCAGCTTGAACCGTCGGATGCCCACGATCCCAGATACCACTCCCACCCGACAGTCGTGGGACACCAACCGCTCGCCCTGCTCGATGTGGCATTCCAGAAACGCCGCAGCATGGATCGGGGGCCGGTACGTGCAGCAACCACCAGGATCGGGAACGACGTCGCGAAGCCGTACGCCGTCGGTGCTCTGGACCTCGAGGTCACTCGCCACGCATTCGCCGGCGAACACACTCGACCCGAACAAACCGGTGTTGAATCGCACGCCTTCTTCGTCGCGGAAGATCACCAACCCCACGTGGGGATCCGCCGTGCCCCCATCCACTCTGCACTGGAGCGCGTGCATTCCGGCCACGACACCCAGTGCACCGTCGAGCCACCCGCCCTCGATTACCGTGTCGAGATGACTCCCGATGAGCATGATGGGCCTCGCGCCCTGGAGGGAGTCGGTCGGCACGATGAAGGTATTCCCGGCCGCGTCTTCCTCCCGCGAGAGTCCAGGAATGGCCTGCAGCTTCCCCCACACGTAGTCGTGGGCTTGGTCCTCGAAGTGCGTGTAGGCGAGGCGCGTGCAGCCCCGTTGTGGAGTCGCCGTTATCTCGCGTATATCACGGAGCGCGTCGAGCATGGGCGCTACTCGAGCCAACGGCCTCCATGCGCCAGGCGCAGGAATTCGTCACGCGTCTTGGCATCGTCCCGGAAGATGCCGCGCAGGGCACTGGTCACCGTCTTGGAATTCTGCTTCTCGACCCCCCGCATCATCATGCACAGGTGATACGCCTCGATCACCACGCCGACGCCCATGGGCTCCAGCACGTCCATGAGGGCATCCGCAATCTGATCGGTCAGTCGCTCCTGTACCTGGAGGCGACGCGCGAACACGTCGACCACTCGCGGAAGCTTCGAGAGTCCCACGATCCGCCCGTTGGGATAGTATGCGATGTGCGCCTTGCCAAAGAACGGGAGCATGTGGTGTTCACACAGCGAATACACCTCGATGTCACGCACCAGCACCATGCTCTCGTGCTCCTCCTCGAATACGGCGTTCCCGATGACGTTCTCGATCGACTTCCCGTATCCACGGGTCAACCACCGCATGGACTTGGCGACGCGGGCGGGCGTCCGGCGCAGCCCCTCACGCTCGGGGTCTTCGCCCAGATGCGGCAACATCTGGCGGACGAGATCCTCGAGCTCGGGGGGTCGATCCGCCTCGGTCGCAGGCGCTCCTTGATCGAACGATGTTTCGCTGGACATGTCTACTCCTCAAAGGCGGCGTCGATACTTCCGCCCAAAACGCTCGGCTGGATGATCGGGTTCCTGGCAAACGAGGTCTGTTTGAGGATGACGAGGTGGGCTATTTTGCGCAAGCACGAAAAAGCCGGCGCATGCACGCATGCACCGGCTGCCGGGGATGGGACCGAAGAGGATTATTGAAGCCCGAATCTACAGGTACCGCGCTGTCGTAGTGACGTCAGCCTTCCCTAGACAGGGCGTGACTTCGGCCGGAACATCAAACGCGTTTTCGGACTTGTTGGCTCAATAATTGAGCTCTTCGTCCCCGGCGTGTTCAACGCGCACGCGAATATAGATTAGTGTTCTGATGACGTCAAGCGAGGTGCAATGAAATATACGTTTCTCGGACTCGGCTTCATTGTCGTGTGGGTCCTCGGCGTGTTCGTTGGAAACCTGGACAGTCGATGGATGCACGCGTTCCTGGCTGTCGGTGCCGTGTTGATCGCGATTGGCATCGTCTTGGGAGGAGAAGAAAAGGAGTCAAGCGGCGAGTAAGGCCACTTTCCTATACTTCCCAGTTGGAGAACAACACCTCACGTTCCCCGAGGCGCGCTTCCGGGTACCCATTCAACGTCATGCGAAGATCCGTCCACCGGACTCGATACCCCAAATGCACCAGCGCACCATACGCATCCGCGCACGCAGTCTGACATCGAACCGCCACGCGATCCAACCCGGCATCCGCCGCGGATGCTTCCAACACTGCCACGAGTTTTTCGAAGGTCTCTCGCGAGTCAGCAAACAGCTTGAGGAGCCGCAGCTCCTCGGGAGGCCGTGACTCCACGAGTCCGGCTGTGTGCCACAGCGCGAAACCGCGAACACCACACGACTCTACCACCGCTCCCTCACCCACGCCCATCTCCAGCGTCAGTTGGAATTCGCGCGTGTAGTCGCAACCCGGAGCGGACTGGTCGAGGCGATCGCGCATCGCGTCGAGCAGGGCGTCACGGTCGGAGGAACCGATCCCGCTCAGCCACGTGACGTCACCGACGGCGCGGGGCCTGGCATCGCCGACCATCGTGACGGTGAGGTGCTGTGGCACGAACCCGAGTTGGGAGTAGAAGCCGATGTTGTCGACGGTCCGGGGCATGGTTTCCAACCCGATCGTCGTCGACTGGTGCTCGCGGAGCCAATCCGCCGCCGTCCGGACGATCGCGGTTCCGATGCCCGATCCCTGACGATCGGGACGAACCGCCAGCGGGCCCATCCACCCCTCTGCTCCCGATCGGTGCGCGATATTGAAGGCCACGATGGCGCCGGTCTCGTCACGCCATACCATTGCACCGTCGCCGGCGTCCTGCATGGCATAGTCCCAGATGGCTGGATTCAACCTCGGCACCCGCACGCCTACGAGGCCATCCCGACGGTAGCGATCCGTGAATGAGTCGGCAAACACGCTGTTCAGGGCGCCGACGTCGCCCGAGTCGGGCCGATGGGGGCCCGACACACCGTGCTCACGACGCGGCAAGGCCATAGCTCTCCGCACCTGACTCTTCGGCCACGACTGCCGCCCGCGTTCGGGGATCGACGGATACGCGCACCACCTGGTCGGCTCCCTCCTTGACTGTTTCGATGTGGGTGATGAGCACCACCTGAGGGAATCTATCGCTCAACCGGCGCAGCAGCTCAACGGCTCCCTGCCGGCGGGCGTCATCCAATCCGCCAAAGATCTCGTCCAGCACCAGAAGGGACAATGGCTGGCCGGCGCGCTCTGCCACCATCTGGCTTATGGCGAGTCGCAGCGCGAGGTTCACGACATCCTCTTCCCCTCCGGAGATGACGGGCTTGGGAACGCCGTCCTCCAGTACCCCGATGCGATATTGCTCATCCAGCTCGAACTCGTGATACCGTCCTTCAGTGAGTTCGCCGACAAAGGTCGATCCGAGGTCTGACAGATCCGGCCGCAGCTTCGCGTTCAACTCCGCGCGTAAATCCTCGAGTGCAGTGTCGAGGTCATCGTGGAGGAGGAGATCACGCCGCACTGTGGTGGACCGTGCGGCACGCTCGGCGCGATCGGCGACCCGCCGCTCGACACTTTCGACGGCTACCTGGACGGCCTTCTCGTCGCCCTTCACGGAGGCCGCCTGCAGCTCCGCGTCACGGACTCGCTGCTCCACCGCTTCGTGCTGCGCCCGTACCTGCTCGAAGACTTCGTCGCTGTATCCCGACGCCGCAATGGCATCCGTCAATTGGCGAACCCGCTCCTCACGTTCCGACAATACCCGCTCGGCCTGCTCGGCCTCTTGGACGAGCCGCGCCGCGTGTTCTGCCTTGACGCGGAGCTGTGTGGCTTTCTGTAACACCGGCTCGAGCGTCTGCATTTCGTGGCGTACCACATCGTGCCGCTCGACATCATAGGCGTCGGGCAGGCTCACGAGTTCCGCTTCGAGTTCGGCCACGTGCTTTGTGAGGCGCCCGAGGTCCCGTTCCGATTCGCGCCGCTGGCGTACCCGCACCTCCGAGCTGGCAATGTCCTGCAGCGCCGCCTCGAGACCCGTCGCTGCACCCTGCCGCTCCCCCTGAACGCCTCGGAGATCATCCGGCTCCGTCGCCAGTTGCTTCACACGGGCCTTGTAATACTTGCCGTTCGCCTTGATCTCCTCGAGCTGGGCCTCCAGGGACGTGAGGACCGATTCGTACTCGGCGTCGAGCGGTCGCGCACAGGTGGGACATTGCCCGTCCGGGCCGGCATCCAGTATCCGTTCCCGGTGCTTTTTGAGATCGGTGAATTGATCGAGGAGCGCCAAGCGCTTCGTCTCCGCATCTTGGCGATCCCGCACCCACGTGGTGTGGGCATCCCCCTCCCGCTTACGCAACTCGTCGAGCAGCACTCGGGCTGCCGCGACGGCTTCCTCCGCCTTGGCGTGTACCGCTTCGACGTCTTCCGTCGACCGCATGCGTTCCTCGAGGAGCTCAATCTGTTGACGGACTTCGGTGAGTTGGCCCGATAACAGGCGCCGCTTTCCGGCGGCCTGGGCTTCACGGTCGAGGTGCTCCAGCTCCGTCCGAAGACCTTGGGCCTTCTGCAGCTCCTCTTGCAGTTCGTCCAACTGGTTCTTGGCGGTGATGGCCTCTGCCAGTTCTCGATCGATGCGCAGGAACTCTCGACGAGCTTCCTGGACCATCTGTTCGGCGATTCGCCGCTCGCCGTCCGCCGCCAGGTTGGCCTCCCGCAACTCCTTCATTCGCGCCCACGCGGGCGCCGCCTCCTCCCGCGCCTTCAAACCTTCCTCGAGCTCGGCGGCAACGGTCACCCCTAGGGCCCGCACCTCTTCCAAGTGCTCCTGCGCCTCGGCCTGCTCGCGCTGCAGCGATGCGAGATCTTCGAGACCCTGTTCCAACCCTGCCACCTCGGCTCGCAAGGCCGACCGCCGCTGCCGCAGATGGTCTTGCGCCTGGCGGAGCTTCTCGTACCCCAGCAACCGTGAGAGGAACTTCCCGCGCTCGGACGGGCCCATCGACGCCATCACCGTGAGTTCTTTCTGTCCGGTGAAATAGGTGCTGAAGAACTCGTCGTGGGTCATTCCCAGAAGGCGCCGCACCTTGTTCGACACCGCCTGGTGGCTGTTGGCGATCGGTCCCGCGGCACCATCTTGGTACAACTCGGCGCCATAGAGGCTGCGGACCACACGATACTCGTGAGCGCCCAACGTGAAGTCGGTCTCCACCCGCACCGATGCACGCGCCGGCGCCCCGATGCGCCGCAGCGACTCTCGGCTGCCGCGTGCCGCCACGTTGCCGAACAGCGCCCAGGCAACGCCCTCGAGGAGCGTCGTCTTGCCGGAACCGTTGGGACCGATGATCGCCGTGAGTCCCGCCCCGAGCTGGAGCTCGGTCTCGGCGTGTTGCCGGAAGTTGACGAGCTTGAGGCGATGAAGCTGCACTAGCCCTCCGACGCTTCCCGTTCGACCTGGTCGAGATAGCGGCGTCCCAACGCCACCAGCGCGTCCCGCTCGACGCCCGGCACCACCTCGCGCCGTTCGAGATACTGGGTCACGATCTCCTGGAGCGTCTGTCGCCTTCCAGGGGCCCCCACCCCGACCTCGCGCTTCACTCCAGGTCGCCGGATATCGACGTGGTAGTGCAGCGCACTAGCCTTGTAATCGCGAATCGTGCCGTGGTTCATGTCCCGAGCAACGTGGCGACTCACGTTGATGATCAGCTGCCGCACGACTTGGTCGTCGAGGCCCTCGGGAATTCCGGTGACGTGAGCCGCGACCTGCTCGTCCAACTCGGCCGCTGTTTTCCCCGCACCGTCGATCGTTTCCAAGTCGATGTGCCGGCGCGATCCCTTGAGGGGCACAAACTCCGCCGAAGCACGGCCCTCGCCCAACGTGACCAAGAGCCACCCCTTGGCATCACCCCATCCCAACCGGTCTCCCTCGCGCAGCTCACCCCACGGGTTGGAACTCACGAACTCGATCGAACCGGCGTACCACGCGTTCGGCGTGACCTGCTGGGCGACGTGATAGTGCCCCAGCGCCACATAATTCCATTGATCGGCGTGCAGGTCGCCCGGCTCGACCAGGGCCCCGCCGTACTCGACGAACGAACGGTCACCGGGCACCACGCCCGCGACCTCCCCGTGCGTGAGCAAGACGTTCCACTTCACACCTGCCTCGGGACGCATGGTGGGTCTGGAGGCTGCTCTGATGGCGCAGTGGGGGACACAGAACACCGCCAAGTCGAGCTCTTCGAACACGAGCTGGCGCGGGTCGCGCGCGGCGACGTGCACGTTGGGAAGTGCCTCGAACAACGTCAGGATCGTCCCCGTTTCGCTGGAGCGAGGCGTGTCGTGATTGCCGGCGATGATCACGATGGGGGTGCCGGGAAGGGCCTCCCCCAAACGCCGGAACTGATTGAAGGAATCGAGGATTGCCGTGTTGGTGGGCCGGACGGAGTGGAACACATCTCCGGCCACGATCACCGCGTCGGGCCGGGCCTCCGCGATGCCGTCCACAGCGCGACGGAAGGCCGTCGCCACGTCGGCCTCACGCTGGTTGATCCCGAGGGATGTTTGCCGCGTGTACTGCCGAAAGCCGAGATGGAGATCGGCGAGGTGGGCAAGTTTCACGTCAGGGCCGGACCCGTACCCTCGTCGTCAGCGTAGTCGTGACACGCGCATCCTCGACGCCGCTTCCCACCACCGCCTCGAACCGCTGGTTGACCCGCGCGGAAAGCACGACGGACACGAAGGCGTTCCATCCCGTCGACCAGATGAATTTTCCGGCGAACTCGCCCCACAGTTCGGCGGAAGCCTGTCCGCCGCCCAACGACACCGTACTGGCCACCGTGGTCGGGGCGAACTGTCCGAGAGCGGACAGATACAACAGCGTGTCCGCTCCACGGACGACCATGCTATCGAGCAGCCCCACGGCGGGCCCCGTCAAGGTGGCCATGACGATTCCCCGGCCGTCGCCCGGAATCTCCGCCGCAAACGGCAGCTGCATCTCGGATTGCCACCGCCCGCCGACGTCCACCGGATCCGCCGGCAACACGAGGTGCGGCCTGCCGATCCCGCTCCGCGCCCGTTCGCCCGCGGCGGCGTCCCCGACAAAGGCCGGCGCGCCCGGCGCCATGTGGCGATCGGTCGTGAACAGCGCTTCGACCGGTGAGCGGAAGGCAAACTGGCCGTCCTGCCACGTGCCGCTCCCCATGCGGTTTCGTGCCCGAAGGGAGTCGTAGGTGACCTCCAGGCCCATGCTCCCGCCGCCAATGGGGACGGCCCGACGGGTGACGCCTCCCAGGGAGGTGAACTCCACCACCGAGCTGTCGAGAAGTCCCGGGATGCCGACAAGCACCATCTCGCCTCGTGACTCGACGGCCAGGCGTACCGAAACCCCCGCACCGGGACGGTATTCGAAGGTGAACGGTGCCTGGGCCAGGGCGACACCCGGCCACACCAGCCAGATCATGAAGAGTGCGTTACGCATACGGGTCCTCCACCGATTGGAGAGGAGTCGTCCCTGCACCGGCCGGCGCCGCCGGAGCGTGGTGCACCCGGGGCCCGACCGCAGCTTGGAAATATGCTAACACATCGTCCGGCCGCGCGCGTCGGGTGGCCAAGAGGGCCCGGCGGACGTCCTCCTCCTGGCGCCCCCCAATCACTTCAGCCACCGCATTCGGTGAGATCCGGCGATCCAGCGCCACCAACTGCCGCATCACGGCCTCCTCGAAGGGCACGTCCATCGCCGGGGGATACGCCGCCACCCCAGCGGGGCCCGGCAGCACCGGCGGCCGCGGAAACCGCAAGAAGACCGGCTGGGTGAAGTGGGGGTGTCGCACCATCAACTCCCCTTTCGGCAGCGTGGCCAGTTTGATCTTCGTGGCCTGCGACAACACCTGATACCCCGGTGTCGCCAGTTCATCCATGTCCATCCGGCCGTACACCGTCGTACTCGCATTGCCGACGACCCGCCGGTGAACCTGCGAGCGGAACTGTTGGGCGCCGAACAGTACGAGACCGAGGTACCGCCCCCGTTCCGAGATGTCGAGCAACATCTTGCGGACGTAGGTCTCTGGCCCGTCACCGGGGGCATACTTGTTCAGCTCGTCCGCGAAGACCACTATGTGATCCACCCCGAGATCCCGTCGCTCCAAGTGCTCCCGCAACTGGGACACGACCCTCGTGAAGACGAGATCTTGCGCGAGTTGGTCCATGCCCGACACGTCAATCACATAGACCCCCCGGTCCTCGAACGTGCCGAACGGCAAGTCCTCGGACGTCCCGTCATCCGTCACCAGACCCTTACACCGGGTGGAGATGTTCAAGAGCCGATTGCGGACCTTGCGAATCGTGGCGATGTGGTGCGTGCGCCACGTATCACCTCTCCCGGTCGCCTCCAGTCCGTCGAATATCGCGCGAAACAACTGCTCGAGGTCGGAAAAAGTGCGGACCCGATGCGTGTTGCCCCACTCGTCCCGGAATTCTTTCTCGACCACACGGTCGGTGAGAAAATCGATGAACGCCGCTGCCTTCGCATCGAGGTCGTCCCGATTCAGCAGGACCTCGTGATAGTCAAGCACCTCCCGCAGTCCCCACACGAGCGGGTGGACGGATCCGATCAGGTCAGGGTGGGACCGCAGTGTGTTGATGTTGATGCCGTCGGCCTTGAACGGCGCGAAGTAGTGTGCCCGGTCGAACGGCGTCGGCTCGATCTCGAGGCCGGCATACATCTCGAGATCTTCAGGGAACAATTCGGCCGGTTGATCGAGGAAACAGAGATCGGGCCCCTTGACGTTGAAGCACACGGCGGCGACGCGGCCCTTGCCGGACGGGAAGTGCGTGAAGACACTCTTGAGCAGGAACTCCACGGCGCTCGTCTTCGTCGCCAATCCCGACACCCCGGAGATGTTGAGGTGGGCGGATTCCGGCCCGAGGAGGAAGTTCGCGTCGAGGTACACCGGCGCGGTGAGCCCACCAGTGGCATACATCCCTATGGGGATACCCGTTTGCTCTTCCCCCTGCACGTAGGACTCCATCCGCAGGGCAACCTGCACGTCCTCTTCGGAGGCGAGGAACACCTCGGCCAGCGGCACGGGCTGCAACGGTTCTTCGGGCACCTGGCGGAGGACCGCGGCGGTCCAGAGGCGGATCTCGGTCCGACGGGTCGGCGGGACGTGCTCGGCGGGGACCCCCGCCGCGACCCGCACCTCGTGGAGCGGATCGGCCAGGTCGGAGTATGCCTTAGCATCGACCACCACGGCGTACACCGTGCGAGCGGCACCCTCCACCCGAACGATGGCTCCAATCCCGATCGGTGTTTCCACCTCGGTCCAGAAGTGGAACTGGTGGGGACTCGCCGGCAAATGCTCCGTCGCGACCACCCGGCCGATCGGCTCCCCGTTCGGTCCTTCCGTCGTTACCACCACGATCCGGCCTTCGCCTTCAGGAAATTCTCCACTTCGTGAATCGGATAGAGTAGACGATCCCACCGCGCGTCCGGCGTCGACACCGGCGACCGCTCCGCCAACAGCCAGCGACACACCTCGTCGATCTCATCGAGGACGTCCGGCCCCCGTTCCCGCTCGATCCGCAATAACCCAAATAAGATGTCCTGCTCCGCCCAGTCCCATAAACGTAAGTACCAGGAGTGGATCGTGTCCTCCCGGGCCCCCACGCGACGAAACACCGTGGTGCGATGTGCCTCGGGCAGGGTCAACGCCGTCTCGAGATCCATCCCTGCCAGAAACTGGGTCTCGTGGCTCTTGATCGCGCCCAGCACCCGGGACTCCCGAATCGCGTCGGCGTAACCCCGGAGCGATCCGTCTACGACGAGCCACATGTCCGGCTCTCGTCGACGGAACTCGGTGACCGCCCGGATCTCGGCGCATCGGCGCCGTCGCTCCACCTGCTGCACCGCCAACTGTACGTCGAGGATCGGATGGGCCCGGTCGGGCACGCCACAGTCCCGCACCTGGAGGCCGGTCTCGTGCAGCTTGGTCACCGTGGTGTCCGCGAGGCGATCCAGGGGCGCCACCACGAATTCCTCCGCCTCGTAGACGACCGGCAGGAGATCCCGGTCACGCCGGGTCAACACCGCGGCCCCCACGTGGGCGCGCAGCACGGGGGTCAACCCGATGCGTCCCTCCACGATGTAGCGCTGTGTGCCGTCGGCGAACGCGGCGTCGCGGGAGTCCGCCGCCGGCTCGCCCACCGGCACCGTCGACACCTCGTCGCCCTCCACCGGCTCGGCGGTCCCGAATGGTGTCTGCAACGGCGCACCGGCCATCGCTGCCGGCCGGCCGTCCCCCACGACCCCGCCGGCCTCGAGGACCACCTCGCGCAACCGGCGGCGCGCCTCGATTCCCGTCTCCGCCGCAACCGGCACGGTCATGGCGCCAGCTTCACGCCGACCAGGAGGCCGTCGCGAATCGGGATGATGGTCGCCGCCAGGCGGTCGTCGGTGGAGCCGAGCCGGTTGAACTCCCTCACTCCTCGCACGTCATCGGCGTCGTCCGTCGGATCGGCCACTCGGTCGTGGTAGACCGCGTTGTCGCACAGCAACAGGCCGCCCACCTCGAGGAGCCGCATGCTTTCCTGGTAGTAGTGCGCCATGGGCTCCTTATCCGCATCCACGAACACGGCGTCGAACCCCGGGGCGAGGCCGGCCAGAATCTCCCGGGCATCCCCCTCCAGCAATTCGATCTTGTCGGACACGCCGGCGTCGGCGAACGCCTGACGTGCGGCGGCGGCATGCTTGGGATCGCATTCGATGGTCGTGAGCCTGCCGTCCTCCGGAAGCGCCCGAGCAAGCCAAACCCCGCTGTATCCCCCCAACGTTCCCAGCTCCAACACTCGGCGCGCGCCCACCGAGCGGAGCAGGACGAACAACAGCTTCCCTTCGTCGGGAGAGATGTGAATGGCAGGCAGGCCTTCGGTCTCGTGGCGCGCCCGCGCCGCCTCCAACGCTGCGTCTTCGACGGCGAAGAGCTCGCGGATGTACGCGAGGGTCCGCTCGTCGTGCATCACGCCCCGGGAAGACCGCTCAAGGCGCGAGCGTCGACGCGATGTACACCCACCGGCCGTTCACCATCGTGCGGAGCACAAGAACGTCTTTGATGTCGTCCGGATCGATCTCGAAAATATTCTGCGAGAGTACCGTAATATCCGCCATGAACCCAGGCGCGAGCTTGCCCTTCAAACCCTCCTCGAACGCCGAATACGCCGAATTGACCGTGTGCGCCTCGAGGGCCTCCTGCACGGTCAGGCGTTGTGCCGGATACCACCCCCCCTCCGGTTGGCCGTCGAGCGTCTTCCGGGTCACTGCGGCGTAGATCATCTGCATTGGATCGGCTGGATACCACGCCGCATTCGTGCCGGGCCAGTCGGATCCAAAAACCAAGAGCGCCCCGCCGTCCTTCAACGACCTAAATGCGTACGCCCCCACCGACCGCTCGCCGATGCGATCCTCCATCCACCGCATGTCGTCGATGGCGTGAAACGGATTGATCTCCGCGATGATCCCCAGCTCGCCGAAACGCTCGAAGTCGTCTTCCTCGACGACCTGGGCGTGCACCATGCGAAAGCGGCGGTCCCGGGGACCATTCTTCGCGGTCGCCATCTCCACCATGTCGAGCAGCGTGTCCACTGCGAGGTCGCCGATGGCGTGGATGGTTGCCGTGAGCCCTGCCGAGTCCGCAGAAAGAATCAAGCGCTCCATGTTCCCCGATGGCGACATCATCGTGCGCCAGATGCCGCGACTGTCGGGGGTGTGGTCGTACGGCTGGCGGAACATGGCGGACGAGTTGCCCATGATCCCGTCCACGAACCCCTTCAAGCCGCAGATGTTGATCCACTCGTCGCCGTAATTGTTCCGGATGCCCACCGCCGCCAGCTGCTCCCACTTGTCCAGCGTGGGCCTGGCGCAGACCCGTACGGTCAGCGAGTCCTTGTCCCGCAGGTGCTGGAACAACCCCATCTGCTCCGGGCCGGTGATGTCGTGGATCGTCGTGATGCCATGCCGTGCCAGGTCATGCAGCGCGAGACGGTTCTCGGCGAGTCGCTGGTCGAACGAGGGCGACGGCATGGCCCTCCGGACACGAGCCAGTTCGTCGCCGGACACGAGCCCGTCGTGTCCTGCGGGATCGATGCCCGCGGCGCTTAGCGCGGCGCTGTTGGCCAAGTACTGGGACCGGTTCCATTTGTTGAGCAACGCCGGACGGTCCCCGATCACCTC